>JAYTBL010000948.1:0-6866 GCA_043736975.1 Polyangiaceae bacterium | reverse complement strand
GGGACGATGCTCGACCCGATCGTGGTCGCGCGGCTGGTCGCGGCGGACCTGACGACGCGCGGCGTCACTGACCCTGGGCCGATGGCCGAGCGCGCGCGACGCGCGTTCGAGGCCACGCTGGAGGCCCTTGGCTCTGCCGAGCGCGACGGCGCCGGTCGCTTCGCGGGCGGTGATCGACCGCGATCCCCGACCGTGGCATGATCGAACGATGGGGCTGGCGCTCGGATGACGCGCGCGCGGGTCGTCCCGCGGACCGTGCTGGCCGTGCTGGCCGTGCTGGCGGCGCACCAGGCGCCCGCGCTCGCGCAAGCGCAGCGTGACGGCGGCGCCGGCGATCCTCCCCCCGCCGCGCCGCCAGGGCCGGTCTCCGAGGCCGACGTCGACGACGACCATCCAGCCCCCAAGGAGCCGAAGGACAAACCCGCGCCCTACGTGCGCACGCCCGCGGTCCTGAGGGACGGCATGCTCCGCATCCCCGGCGGCCGCTTCATGATGGGCTCGTCCGACAAGAATTCGCCCGCGAACGAGCGTCCGGCGCGCAGCGTCGAGGTCCCGCCGTTCTGGATCGATCGTACCGAGGTAACGGTGGGCGCCTACCGCGCCTGCGTCGAGCGCGGCGCCTGCGTGAAGACGCCCCGCAGCAGCCCGCTCTGCACGTACGACCTGGGCGATCCCCAGCTCCCCATTGCCTGCGTCCCCTGGACTTCGGCGAGCACGTTCTGTCACGCGATGGGCAAGCGCCTCCCGCGCGAGACGGAGTGGGAGAACGCCGCGCGGGGGACCCTGACCATCAAGTATCCGTGGGGCGGCGCCCCGGGCTGCGGGATCGCGGCGATGCTCGCCGGCGAGACCACGAACCGGGCGTGCTCGGGCAAGCGCCCCTCGAAGGTCGGCGCGCACCTCGGCGGCGCGAGCCCGTATGGGGCGCTCGACATGAGCGGGAACGTCGAGGAGTGGGTCGCGGACTGGTACGCCGACACCGTCACGGACTTCTCCCCGCGGTCGGGCTCGAGCCACGTCCTGCGCGGGGGCGGCTGGCTCAGCATTCCCTCGCTGTGCAAGACCACCAGCCGCAACTGGGGCTCGGTCCGCGAGGCAGGCCCGAACGTGGGCTTCCGCTGCGCAAAGGACGACTAGGCGCTCCGAGATCGCGCGGCTGCGGTTGTCACCTGTTCGGGGACGGCCCGCGTTCTCGCGCAACCGCGGCGCCGAGCGGGTGACCATGAACCTCAAAGGTCGCGCTTCGGTCGGTTTTCTCTCCCTCTTTCTCCTCGCCTCGGCCGCCTGCAACGTCCGCCTGGGCTCGGACAGCCCGGACGCCGCGCCGATCGAGTCATCGCCGGATGCCGGTGCGCTCGCGGACGGCGGCGACACGGATCCCAACGGGGAGGTCGTGGAGGTCATGGTCGTCGGCACCAGCGCCACGAGCACCTTCCAGACCGACGGCACCATGGGCATCACGATGCTCCCGATGAACGCCGCGCACGACGTCACATTCTCCACCCCGAGCGGCCTCTCGGCGTCGGTGACCAGCACCGCGTGCACGGCGCTCGCGCCCGACGTGCACGCGAGCGCGATCGGGATCGTCATCGACGACTCTGGCTCGATGACCGACAACGACCCGAAGGTCCAGCGCAGGAGCGCCGCGGTGAGCTTCATCAAGACGCTGGGCGCGAACGACACCGCCGTCCTGACCGACTACGGCAACCAGCTCGGGGGTCTCCGCGACCTGACCTGCTTCGACAACGTCACCGGTCAGTTCTGCGCCGCTTCGACTCCGACCTTCACCCGCGACAAGGCCAAGCTCATCGCTGCGACCGCGAACATCGCCGCCGGCCAGGCAGGTACCCCGCTCTACGAGTCGTGCGAGGAGATGGTGGGCATCGTCGACGCCGTGCGCGACCGCCGCCGCGGCATGCTCCTGCTCTCCGACGGCCAGTTGGACTCGATGAGCCGTCGCTGCGCCTGCCACGACGCCGCCAAGCTCGCGGGGATCCCCGTCTTCGCCGTGGGCCTCGGCCCGGCCGCCGAAGCGGACCCGAAGGCCGACCCGGCTGCGGTGAAGGTCCTTCGCGAGCTCGCGAGCGAGACCGGCGGACGCTACGCCTCGGCGAACGATCCCGCTCAGCTCGACCGCCTCTTCTCGACGATCGGTACCGCGCTCTCGCGCGGCAGCTGCAAGACGACGCTGAAGGTGAAGTCCGCAACGCCGATCCCGGTCGGCACCACGCTCAGCGGCGAGATCTCCGTCGGTCACCGCGGCGCCAAGGCGTCGTTCACCCTCATCACCGCCAGCTGAGCTGCCCTCGGCCCGCCCGAGCGGGCGATTGATTCCCCGGGGATTCTCGACTACGTGCTCCGTCCACGGCCCGATCAGGCTTTTCCGGGAGCTTTCCATGTCGACCTCGTTCTTCCAGCAAGTGCAGCCCAAGGCCGGCACCCCCGGCGTCGCGGACCCCGCAGGAGCCCCCTCGGGCGGCGCTGCGGCCTCGTCTGGCCCGCCCCCCAGCATGGTCACCATGCTGCTCCCGTTCCTCATCCTCGTTCCCTTCCTCTTCCTCAGCTTCCGCCGGCAGAAGAAGGAGAAGGAGGCCCGTGGCTCGCTCAAGAAGGGTGACAAGGTCGTCACCACGTCCGGTCTGATCGGCGAGCTCGTCGACCTCGACGACCGCATCGGCAAGGTGAAGATCGCGCCGGGCACCACCGTGCAAGTCCTCGCCACCGCGCTTTCCCCGTTCGAGCTCTCGAGCGGCGCGGAGAAGAAGACCGACAAGGCCCTCGAGGATCTGAAGGAAGCCAAGGCCGGCGCCTCCGACAAGAAATGAATGGGCCGGGCTGAAGGTTATCCGGACCGTACTCACCTCGAGCGCATCAAGAACCGACATTCATGACTCCGTCGAAGCGCAACACGCTGATCCTCGCCCTGGTATCGGCGATCTCCGCCTACCTCTTCTTCCACGCGGACAATTTCTGGGGGCTCATCATCTCGTCCCTGATCGTCGTGTGGGCGCTCTTCGGTGCGCTGCCGATCATGGACGGGCCGTGGCGGACGAAGGTGGGCTTCGTGCTCGCCGTCTTCTTCGGCTCGCTCATCATTCTGTGGCCGACGTTCGAGGGGATGAGCGACGGCAAGATCAAGTGCCCGACCTACGTGAAGGATCGAATCACCTTCGGCATCGTGAAGGGACTCGACCTCCAAGGCGGCCTCCGGCTCGTCTACACGGTCGAGGTCGAGGAGGCGATCCGCGACAAGCGCGACAAGTTCGCCGACGAGATGCGCCACGAGCTGGCGAACGCCTACAATTTCCACCAAGGCGACGGCCTCCTCAAGCGTGAGGAGCTGACGAAGCTCGAGGAGAAGGTCCACCTCTCGATGCCCGAGACGGCGATCCTCAAGGTCGTCTTCAAGGATCCAGCGGACACGAAGCTCATCGACGACCGCTTCAAGAAGAAGTTCGGCGGGGAGCTCTCGCAGGTGCTCGGCGGAACGGGCGAGGTCGTCTTCAAGATCCGGCAGGAGGTCGAGACCGACATCCGCAACAAGGCCGTCACCCAGGCCCGTGACACCGTCCTCCGCCGCGTCGACGAGCTCGGCCTCCGCGAGGCGAGCATCACCACGCGCGACGAGGACATCATCATCGAGGTCCCGGGCAAGGACGAGCGCGCCTTCAACGAGGTCAAGGAGATCATCCGCAAGACCGCCCGCCTCGAGTTCAAGATGCTCGACGACGAAGCAGATTTCTTCGGCAAGATCCCCGAGGCGCAGGTCCCCGCGTCCGAGAACATCGAGATCCGCTTCGAGAACGCGCCCGCCGGCGTCGGCAAGAACGTGAAGACCAACTTCGCGCGCATCGAGAAGCGTCAGGACGAGACGATGCTGCAGGCGCTCGAGCGCCTGAAGAAGTGGGCCGCGACGCTGCAGGTCCCGGACGACCACATCATCGGCTACGAGAAGATCGAGGATCTCGACGAGGAGACTGGCAAGTACGTCGAAAAGGGGTGGCGGACGTTCTACCTCTACAGCCGCGCCGAGGTCACCGGTGAGTACATCACCGACGCGACGCGCGCGGTGAACACGCAGAACGGCGTGCCCGAGGTCTACGTGTCGATCACCTTCAGCCCGGCCGGCGCCGACCGCTTCGAAGAGGTCACGGGCGCCAACGTCCAGCGCCGCTTCGCCATCATCCTCGACGACGTCATCAACTCCGCGCCGGTCATCAAGTCGAAGATCGGCGGCGGCCGCGCGAGCATCACGATGGGCTCGGGCGACCCCGACACCCAGCTGAAGAACGCCGAGAAGCTCGAGCTGGTGCTCCGCTCCGGCGCCCTGCCGGCGCCGATCACGCCCTCGAACGAGTCGCTCATCGGCCCCACGCTCGGCCAGGACGCCATCGCAAAGGGCGCCATCGGCGCGGCCGCGGGCGGCGCGCTCGTGCTCCTCTTCATGCTGCTCTACTACCGGAAGGCCGGCTTCGTCGCCGACGGCGCCGTGCTCTTCAACCTCCTCATCCAGCTCGCGATCCTCGCGTCGTTCAGCGGCACGCTTACGCTGCCGGGCATCGCGGGACTCGCGCTCACCATCGGCATCGCCGTCGACGCGAACGTGCTCATCAACGAGCGCATCCGCGAGGAGCTGCGCGCCGGACGCAGCGTCCGCGCGGCGGTCGAGGCCGGCTACGACAAGGCCTTCACCGCGATCGTGGACGGTCACGTCACGATCTTCATCTCCGGCCTCATCCTCGCTCAGTACGGCACGGGGCCCGTCAAGGGCTTCGCCGTCACCCTCATCATCGGCATCATCGCCAGCCTCTTCACCGGCGTCTTCTGCACCCGATTGGTCTTCGACTACTGGGTGCGTGGATCGAAGGCCAAGAAGCTCAGCCTCGGTGGGGAGTTCTGACATGGAGTTCTTCAAGCAGCACAAGGTTTACGACTTCATGCGGATCCGGCGGTACTGGATCGCGCTCAGCGTGATCCTGTCGGTCGGCTCGCTGCTGCTCCTCTTCTATCCGGGGCCGAACTACGGCACGGACTTCAAGGGCGGCACCGAGATCGAGGTGGCGTTCACGAAGGCGGTCGACGGCGGAGAGATCCGCCACGCCGTGACGAAGACCGGCGCATTCTCGGAGCCGGACGTCGTGCAGGTCACCGACCCCGCACACCCGTACCGCTACCTGATCCGCGTCCAGGAGATCAGCACCGTCGACGACTCGAGCAAGGAGTCGCTGAAGAAGGCGCTCTGCCTGGGCGTCGAGGGCGAGAACGCCTCGTGCCCCGCAAACGCGCGGGCCACCGAGATCAAGTTCAGCGCCGGCGGCGACAAGCTGTCCGTTCGCTACGACGCCGAGCCCGACCTCGAGAAGCTCAAGGCGCAGATCGCGACCGTCCCCGCGGTCAAGCTCCGCATCGCCGCGAACAACCCGCAGGTCGTGAACCCGCGCGACCACCGCGTCGAGGTCCAGCTGCAGAGCAAGGGCGACCAGCTCATGGACGTCATGCGCGCCGAGCTCGGCGCCGAGCGCGTCCCGCAGGCTGCGCTCCGCGTCGAGTGGGTCGGTCCCAAGGCTGGCAAGCAGCTGCGCGACAGCGCCCGTAACTCGGTCGCGATCGCGATCGTGTTCATCATGCTCTACCTCGCGTTCCGCTTCGACCTGCGCTTCGCGCCGGGCGTCGTGCTCGCGTGCGTCCACGACGCGATGGTCGTCCTCGGTGCCTTCGTCATCTTCCACAAGGAGGTGACGCTCTCCACCATCGCCGCGGTGCTCACCATCGTCGGCTACTCGATGAACGACACCGTCGTCGTCTACGACCGCATCCGCGAGAACCTCGGCAAGCATCGCGGCAAGGCCTTCAGCGACATCATCAACATGAGCATCTCCGAGACGCTCAGCCGGACCATTCTCACCTCCACCGCGACGATGCTCTCGGTCCTGCCGTTCTTCATCTGGGGCACGGGCGTCATCAAGGACTTCGCGTTCGCCATGGTCGTCGGCATCGTCGCGGGCACCTACTCCAGCATCTACGTGGCGGCGCCGCTCACCGAGTGGATCGACTCGAAGATGTCCCGCAAGGGCGCCGACGAAGTGAAGAAGCGCCTCCGCGCCGCCAAGGCCTAGGGCTGGGAGACGAGGCACGCGCGCGCTCCAGCCCGAGGTGGAGAGGATCCACGAGGAGGCCGAGCGCGCCGACAATGGCCGAGCGCTAGCTCAGCCGTTTTCGCTCACCGCCTACGGAATCCGTGGTAGGACCCGCCCGATCCTGGGGGTTTCACCGATGAAGATGCTCGCACTCGTGTCGCTCTCGTTCGCGCTCCTCGGGGCCGCAGAGCCGCTCGCGACCGACCGTCACGTCCACGGCGTGATCACGTCGGTCGAGCCGGCGGTGGTGACGATCGCGTCGTCCCAGCGGAACGTCACCGGGAAGATCGACCCCGTGCGCACCAAGGTCACGGTCAACGGGAAGCCTGCGAAGCTCGCCGACCTGAAGATCACCGCCCACGCGAAGGCCGAGCTCTGCCTCGATGACGTGTGGGTGTCGATCGACACGCACTGACAGTCTAGGCTGAGCCGATGGTCGCGCCCGCCGAGACGCTCATCCAGTTCCGTGGGGTGAAGAAGTCGTTCGGGCCGAAGGTCGTCTATAGCGGCCTCGACCTCACGATCCCGCGCGGCGCGACGATCACCATCCTCGGCGCCTCCGGCAGCGGCAAGAGCGTCCTGCTCAAAATGCTCATCGGCCTGTTCGAGGCTGACGGCGGCGAGATCCTCTTCGACGGCAAGGACGTCACGAAGATGGCGGAGCGCGACCTCTACGCGGTCCGCCGCCGCATCGCGTACCTCTTCCAGGGCGCGGCGCTCTTCGACTCC
>JAYTBL010000947.1:0-6866 GCA_043736975.1 Polyangiaceae bacterium | reverse complement strand
AGATCATCGACACCGCTGTCGAAGAGCTTCGTGCCATTACCGGCCAGAAGCCGATTGTCACGCGCTCCAAGAAGGCGATCGCGAGCTTCAAGCTCCGCGCTGGTCTTCCCATCGGTGCGATGGTCACGCTCCGCAAGAGCAAGATGTGGGAGTTCCTGGATCGCTTCGTGACAATCGCGCTTCCGCGTATGCGCGACTTTCGTGGAGTTTCGCGCCGGGCCTTTGACGGTCAGGGCAACTACACGCTTGGTCTCAAGGAGCAGATCATCTTCCCCGAGGTTGACTACGACCGCATCGACGTCATCAAGGGACTCAATGTCTCCATTGTGACGACGGCGAACACAGACGAAGAGGGGCGCGCGCTCCTTCAACACATGGGCATGCCCTTCCGGGCGACCTGAACCCCGGATTAAGGAAGAACTACGATGGCTCGTGCAAGTCAGTTTGCGAAGCTCAATCGAGCACCCAAGTTTCCCGTGCGCCACGTCAACCGGTGCAAGGTCTGCGGACGCGGTCGCGCGTACTACCGCAAGTTCGAGCTGTGCCGCATTTGTCTGCGCCTCTACTCCCTCCGCGGCGAGATCCCCGGCGTGATCAAGGCGAGCTGGTGATCCCATGATGACCGATCCCATTTCCGACATGCTCTCGCGCATTCGCAATGGCGCCCTCGCGCGCCATGACCGCGTCGAGATGCCCCATTCCACCCTGAAGTACGCCCTCGCGAACGTCCTGAAGTCGGAAGGCTTCATCGACGACGTGAAGCAGAGCGAGGGCGAGGGTCAGAAGACCCTCACGCTCGTCCTTCGTTACGACCACGAGAAGGAGTCCGCGATCGACGGCGTCCGTCGCGTGTCGGCCCCCGGCCGTCGCGTGTACGTCCGCTTCGACCGCATCCCGCGTGTTCGTAGCGGCATGGGCATCTCGATCCTTTCGACGAGCCGCGGCGTCATGGCCGATCGCACGGCGCGCGAGCAGCGCGTCGGCGGCGAGCTCCTCTGCGAGGTCTGGTGATCCGATGAGCAACGCAGCAAGCACCGAGAACAGCGGTCCGGCGTCGCTTCGCCCGGACCAGATGCGGCAGTCGCGCGTCGGCAAGCGCCCGGTGGCGCTTCCCAAGGGCGTCACCCTCTCCGTCACCAACGGCAAGATCGACGTGAAGGGCCCCAAGGGGAACCTCTCGCGCGCGCTCACACCGAACGTGAAGGTGAAGATCGAGGGCAGCGAGGTCTCCGTGGTACCGACCGTCGTCGGTCGCGACGGCGCGCGCTTCCAGGGCCTCGCCCGCTCGATCATCAACGGGATGATCACCGGCGCGGGCACCGGCTACACGAAGACGCTCCAGCTCGTCGGCACGGGTTACCGCGCCGAGGTGAAGGGCAAGATCCTCAACCTTTCGCTGGGCTTTTCGCACCCCGTGAACTTTCCGATCCCGGAAGGCATCTCCGTGCAGATCCCCCCTGACTCGAAGGGTACGCTCATCATCCTGACGGGCGCCGACAAGGAAGCCATGGGCCAGGCAGCGGCGAAGATCCGCGGGTTCCGGCCGCCGGAGCCCTACGGTGGCAAGGGCGTTCGCTTCCAGGGCGAGAAGGTTCGCGAGAAGGCCGGCAAGGCCGCGAAGGGCGGAAAGTAGTCATGGGAAGCCGTCTCATTGGTCGCGAGCGCCGCAAGCTTCGCGTTCGTGGAAACGTCAGCGGTACGGCCGAGCGCCCCCGCCTCACGATCTTCCGCAGCCTCAAGCACATGTACGCGCAGGTCATCGACGACGTCGCTGGCACCACCCTGGCGCATTCCTGCACGCTCGCAAAGGACGTCAAGCCGCTCGCGGACGACGCTCACAAGACCGGCGCCGCCGAGGCGGTCGGTACGGCGATCGCGAAGCAGCTCATCGCCAAGGGCGTGAAGAAGGTCGTCTTCGACCGCAATGGCTACATGTACCACGGGCGCGTGAAGGCCCTTGCTGAAGCGGCCCGCAAAGCCGGGCTGGAGTTCTGAAATGGCGATCGAGCATATCGACGAAGACAAGCTCAAGGAGCGCATCATCCACATCAACCGCGTTGCGAAGGTCGTGAAGGGCGGACGCCGCTTCTCCTTCGCAGCCCTCGTCGTCGTCGGCGACGAGAGCGGTCACGTGGGTGTCGGGCTGGGCAAGGCGAACGAGGTTCCCGAGGCCATCCGCAAGGGGAACGACCAGGCGCGCAAGAACCTGTTCAAGGTCCCGCTCGATGGCGTCACCATCCCGCACATCTCCGAGGGTCACTTCGGCGCTGGTCGCGTGTTCCTCCGTCCCGCCTCGCAGGGCACGGGCGTCATCGCCGGCGGCGCGGTCCGCGCCGTCGTCGAGTCGTGCGGAATCCACGACATCCTGACGAAGTGCATCGGCAGCGCGAACCCGCACAACGTCGTTCACGCGACGCTCGACGCGCTCCGCCAGCTGAAGAGCATGGACATGATCGCCGCCAAGCGCAGGAAGACCTCGGAGGAGCTGGCGGTTGCTCCTGCGAAGCAGTCACGCAAGTCGAAGCAGGCCGCGCCGGCCGCCGAAGGAGCGTCGTGAAAGCCAAGCTCAAGATCAAGCAGATCCGCAGCACGATCGGCGTCGACTACAAGATGCAGCTGAACCTCAAGGGGCTCGGGCTGGGTCGTATCGGCAACATCGTGGTCGTGGCCAACACGCCGTCGTTTCGCGGCGCGGTCAAGAAGGTGCTTCACCTCGTGAGCGTGGAAGAATGCGAGGTGGACGATGGCTGATACATTGAGCAAACTCGCGAAGCCCGCAGGCGCCACGCGCGACAAGATCCGCAAGGGTCGCGGCGTCGGCTCCGGCATCGGCAAGACGTCCGGCCGTGGTCAGAAGGGCCAGTTCGCCCGTCGCTCCACGTTCAAGCCGTGGTTCGAAGGCGGGCAGACCCCCCTCGCGCGCCGCCTCCCCAAGCGCGGCTTCAAGAAGCACAATCGCGACGTCGTCGCGGCGATCAACGTCAGCCAGCTCGAGCAGTTCGACGCCGGCGCGAAGGTCGACGAGAAGGCGCTGCGCGAGCACGGCATCATCAAGGGCCACGCCGACCGCATCAAGATCCTCGGCAGCGGCGAGCTGACCAAGTCGGTGACGGTCACCGCTCATTCGTTCTCGAAGAGCGCGCAGGAGAAGATCGCGAAGGCCGGCGGCAAGGCCGTGCTGATCGCGGCCGCGCAGGCCGCAGCGGCCGCCGAATAACCCCGCGCGGAATGACCGAGACCAACAGCCAATGAGCGCACTCGCGGGGTTTGCGAACATCTCGAAGGTGCCGGAGCTCCGGCGCCGCGTGATCTTCACGATGGCGATGCTCGCGGTCTTCCGGATCGGCGCGTTCGTCACGATCCCCGGCGTCGACCGCAACGTCATGCGTGCGGTCATGAACAAGCAGGGGGGAGGCATCCTCGGCTTCTTCAACATGTTCAGCGGCGGCGCGATGTCGAACATGTCGATCTTCGCGCTCGGCATCATGCCGTACGTCAGCGCGAGCATCGTGCTCCAGCTGCTGACGATGGTCTTCAAGCCGCTCGACGAGCTCCGCAAGGAGGGCGAGCAGGGCACGCGGAAGATCAACCAGTACACGCGCTACGGCACGATCGGCCTGTCGCTCTTCCAGAGCTTCGGCATCGCCATGCAGGTCGAGGCGCTCAACAACGCCGACTTCGCGGGCGGCGCCACCGGCGACGTCGTGACCCACGCGGGCTGGGGCTTCCGCCTCATGGCGATCATCACGCTCACGACTGGCACCGCATTCATCATGTGGGTCGGCGAGCAGATCACCGAGCGCGGCATCGGCAACGGCATCTCGCTCATCATCTTTGCCGGCATCGTCACTGACATCCCGGGCGGCGTGGTGACCTACTTCCAGACCCACAAGGGCTCGATCCAGCCCCTGAATCTCGTCATCGTGGGCGCCATCGTCATCATGACGGTCGCGACCATCGTGTTCTTCGAGCGCGGTCAGCGTCGGATTCCGATTTACTACGCGCGGCGAACCGTGGGCCGCCGCGTCTACGGCGGACAGACCGCGCACCTGCCGCTGAAGGTCAACACCGCGGGGACCATCCCGCCGATCTTCGCGAGCTCGCTGCTCATGTTCCCGGCCACGCTCGCCGGCATGCACGTCCCCGGGATGGCTCAGCTGCAGGCGAGCCTCGAGCGCGGCGACTGGCTGTTCAACGTCTTCTACGTGACGCTGATCGTCTTCTTCTGCTTCTTCTACACCGCGGTCACGTTCCAGTCGGTGGACGTCGCGGACAACCTGAAGAAGCAGCAGGCGTTCATCCCCAGCATCCGCCAGGGCAAGCAGACCGCCGAGTACATCGACAAGGTGATGACCCGCATCACGCTTGGAGGCGCCTTCTACGTCGCCGCGGTGTGCATCGTGCCGTCGGTCATCAGCGAGTACTTCAAGGTGCCGTTCCGCTGGGGAGGAACCTCGATCATGATCGTCGTCGGCGTCGCGCTCGACACGGTCTCCCAGATCGAGGCGCACCTGATCACGCGCAACTATGAGGGCCTCTCGGGCGGTGGCGGTCGTGCCACGCGCGTGCGGGGCAGGAGGGACGTCTGATGCGAGTCGTCTTCGTGGGCCCGCCGGGCGCGGGCAAGGGCACGCAGTCCAAGATCATCTGCGAGAAGCTCAAGGTCCCCCAGGTCTCCACCGGGGACATGCTGCGCGAGGCCAAGAAGAACGGTAAGCTCCCGGCCGAGCTTGTCGCGAAGATGGCCGCGGGCGGGCTGGTGCCGGACGAGGTCGTCGTCGATCTGATCCGCCAGCGCACCGAGATGGAGGATGCCAAGAACGGATTCCTCCTGGACGGCTTTCCTCGCACCGTGCCGCAGGCGGAGGCGCTCAACAAGCTCCTCGAGTCCCGCGGTCAGAAGCTGGACGTGGTCGTCGCGCTCGACGTCGACAAGGATCTGCTCATGGAGCGAGCTTGCCTGCGCCGGACCGATAAACGGACTGGACAGATTTATCACTTGAAGTATAAACCGCCCCCCCCCGATGCCGATCTCGAGCACCGGGCGGACGACCAGGAAGAGGTCGTCCGTAACCGGGTCGAGGTCTACGAGAAGATGACCTCGGATCTCCTGCCCTTCTATGAGAAGGCGGGCCTCTTGAAGAGGATTGACGGCGTGGGTCAGGTCGAGGAAGTCACGCAGCGCGTGATAGCAACGCTGTCGAATGTCGAGAGCGCGTAGGGAGAGGCTGAATTGATGAGCGAACGTCGTGAGCGGAAAGAGCCCAAGGGCGACAAGCTCGAGTTCGATGGGGTCGTCCAAGAGGCCCTGCCGAACGCCATGTTCCGCGTGAAGTGCGACAACGGGCTCGTTGTCCTCGCGACGATCAGTGGAAGGATGCGGCAGTTCTACATCCGCATCCTGCCGGGCGACCGCGTGACCGTGGAAGTCAGCCCGTACGATCCGAGCCGGGGTCGCATCACCTATCGACATAAATAGGGCCGGCACAAGTAACGTTTCTTCTTTTTCACGTCCGCGGAGTTGGTCATGAAGGTTCGTCCGTCTGTCAAAGTCATCTGTGACAAGTGCAAGGTGGTCCGGCGCAAGCGCGTCGTCCGCATCATCTGCGAGAACCCCCGCCACAAGCAGCGCCAGGGTTAAAGGGAACAATCATGGCTCGTATTGCAGGCGTCGACCTTCCCCGCCACAAGCACATCGCTTTCTCGCTTCCGTACCTCTACGGAATCGGCCGCGCGCTCGCGAAAGAGATCTGCAAGAAGGCGAACATCCCGGAAAACAAGAAGACCGAGGATCTCACCGAGAACGAGATCAAGCGCATCCGCGAGCTGCTCGAGACCGAGTACCGCGTCGAGGGCGATCTCCGTCGTGAAGTGCAGATGAACATCAAGCGCCTGATGGACCTCGGTTGCTACCGCGGTCTCCGTCACCGCCGCGGTCTGCCGGTCAACGGCCAGCGAACACACACCAACGCCCGCACCCGCAAGGGTCCCCGTAAGGGCATGGTCGCGCGTCGTCCGCCCCCCGGTAAGAAGTGAGCTCCGCGGGGCACCCCTTCCTGGTGCTCCGCCCACTTCTGCCGAGCTTCGATTCACCCCGTTACGATTGACTGAGAGCGAGACAAGACGATGGCAGCCCCGAAGACGCCGAAGGCGAAAGTCAAGAAGAAGGTCAAAAAGAATGTCGCGGCGGGAATCGCGCACATTCAGTCATCCTTCAACAACACGGTCGTCACGATTACCGACGTCAACGGCAACACCGTCTCCTGGTCGTCGGCTGGCGCCCGTGGCTTCAAGGGCTCGCGCAAGTCGACGCCCTTCGCTGCGCAGCTCGCTGCCGAAGAGGCCGCCCGCAAGGCGCAGGAGCACGGCATGCGTTCGGTCGCCGTCTTCGTGAAAGGCCCCGGCGCGGGTCGCGAGAGCGCCCTCCGCGCGCTGCAGACCGCCGGCTTCAAGGTCACGCTCATCCGTGACGTGACCCCCATTCCGCACAATGGGTGCCGCCCCCCCAAGCGCCGCCGCGTGTGAGCGCTCGGCTTTTGCGCTCAGCGGCGCTTCGCCCCCGAATCCATAGGCGTCACAGCTCGCCCCCTGAGGTCACGACTTGGTCTTGACCTGGCGGGATGAACGACCAGCCTTCCGGCTGATCTTCGTCTCGTTGGGCCACCGATTCGATACTGATTCTGCCGAGCACGCAGCGGCTTTCTCTACCGAGTGCGGTGAGCGAGTGGGACTGGGGCTCGAAACCCGATCGAGAAGGAGCATTCGAGTATGAGCACCTCACAAGCCATGGTCTCGCGCAACTGGCGTGACCTGATTCGTCCCAAGGGCATCACCATGGAGACGGAGCAGGCGAACGAGTTCTACGG
>JAYTBL010000946.1:0-2733 GCA_043736975.1 Polyangiaceae bacterium | reverse complement strand
ACCTCGGGCACCCCCAGCAGCCGCGCCACGAAGAGGTGCCGCCGCGTCTGCTCCAGGAGCCCCGCGCGCGCGTCGACCAGGACCAGCGCGAGATCGGCCGACGAGGCGGCGGTGATCATGTTGCGTGTATATTCCACGTGTCCCGGCGCGTCCGCGAGCACGAAGCGCCGCCGCGGCGTCGTGAAGTAGCGCCACGCCACGTCGATGGTGATGCCTTGCTCGCGCTCGGCGCGAAGGCCGTCGGTGACCAGCGCCAGGTCGGTGCGGGCGAAGCCGCGCCGGCGGCTTGCCTCCTCTACCTGCGCGATCTGGTCCGTCATGAGCGCCTTCGCGTCGAGCAGCAGGCGCCCCAGCAAGGTGCTCTTGCCGTCGTCCACGCTCCCCGCGGTCGCGCAGCGCAGAGGTCGCGTCATGTCCGGGGCGAGATTGGTGTCGAGCATCAGAAGTATCCTTCTCGTTTGCGGTCTTCCATCGCGGCCTCGCCGATCTTGTCGTCGGCGCGCGTCGCGCCTCGCTCGGTCACCGTGGCGAGCGCGGTCTCGCGGATGATGGCGTCGAGCGTGCGTGCGCTCGAGCGGATCGCGCCCGTGCACGTCATGTCGCCCACCGTACGGAAGCGAACGGTCGTCGAGAACGGGACCTCCCCGGGGAGAGGAGAGACGAACGGCGACGTCGCGTAGAGCATCCCGTCGCGCGCGAAGACCTCGCGCTCGTGCGCGAAGTAGATCGATGGCACCTCGAGGCCCTCGGCCCGGATGTACTCCCACACGTCGAGCTCGGTCCAGTTCGAGAGCGGGAACACCCGGAGGTGCTCGCCGCGCTGGACGCGCGTGTTGTAGAGGCTCCACAGCTCCGGCCGCTGGTTCTTCGGGTCCCACTGGCCGAGCTGGTCGCGCAGGCTCACGACGCGCTCCTTGGCGCGCGCGCGGTCCTCGTCCCGCCTCGCCCCTCCGAACGCCGCGTCGAAGCGGTGCTCGCGGATCGCGTCGAGGAGCGTGACGCTCTGGATGCGGTTGCGGGACGCACGCGGCCCCTGCTCGTCCGCAGCGCGCCCGCCGGCGATGGTCTCGGCGACGCTCGCGACCACCAGCTCGTCGCCGGTCTCGCGCAGGCGCGCGTCGCGAAACGCCAGGACCTCGGGGAAATTGTGCCCGGTGTCGATGTGCATGACCGCGAGCGGCAGGCGCGCCGGCCAGAACGCCTTGTGGGCGAGGTGAAGGAGGACCACCGAGTCCTTGCCCGCCGAGAAGAGGAGAACCGGCCGTTCGCGCGTCGCCGCGACTTCTCGTAGGATGAAGATCGCTTCACTCTCCAAGGTAGATAACCAGCTGCCGATTCGCGCCACGAATCACCTCCGACCGCGCAGAAACTATCATAGTAGACACTATTTCGCTATCGTAAACTCAACGCGAGCCGCTAGCGGAGGACGGGCCCGGGCGCCTCCGGTACGGTGACGACGTGCGAGCCGACACCTTCGACGACAACCGCTCGGTGTGGTGGGCGAACGCCAACGACCGGGACTACGTGCCCGCAGCGGCGCTCGCCAAGGACCTCGATTGCGACGTCGCGATCATCGGCGGCGGCTTCACCGGGACCTCCACCGCGTACCATCTCGCGCGACGATTTCCCGACCGGCGCATCGTGCTCCTGGAGGCGCGCCTGCTCGCGAACGGCGCGAGCGGCCGTAACGGCGGGCTCGCCCTCAACTGGGTCAACGGCGTCGAGACCACGGATCTCGCGCTCGCGAAGCGGATCTACGACGTCACGCGCGCCGGGATCGACGCGCTCGAGACACGCATCCGCGAGCACGCGCTCGACGTCCCGTGGAAGCGTGACGGCTACGTCGACATCGTTACCGACGAGCGGCGCGCCGAGGCTGCGGAGCGTGAGGTGGCGCGCCTGGCGGGCGCAGGCATCCCGCTGCGGTTCCTGCGCGGCGCGGAGCTCGCGCGGTACGCGCGCTTCGATGGCGCAGTGGCGGGCGTGCTCGATCCCACTGCCGGTCAGGTCGACGGCGTCCGCCTCCTGCGTGCGATGCGGCCGGTGCTGGAAGCCCTGGGCGTGATGATTCACGAGCAGACGCCGGTGCTCGGAATCGACGAGGGCGAGACGCACACCCTCGATGTGCCGGGCGCGCGCGTCCGCGCCAAGGCGGTGGTGCTCGCCACCAACGCCTACACGCCGCGCCTCGGCTACTTCGGCACCGGAATCGTCCCGGTACACTCGCACGTCCTGGCGACCGAGGCGCTCGGCGTCGCGGCCTGGGAGGAGCTCGGATGGCCAGAGGGGTTGGGCGGCTTCAGCGACGACTTCGATCGCATCGCCTACGGCAGCATGTCCGCGCGCGGTCAGCTGGTGTTCGGTGGAGGCAGCAACGCGGCCTACGGGTACGGGTTCGGCAACGGCACCGCATTCCACGGCGACGACGGGCCCGCCATGGCCGCGATCACGCGCTCGTTGCAGCGCTACCTGCCGCGGGCGAAGGACGTGCGCATCGCGCAGCGCTGGAGCGGCCCGGTCGCGCTCACCATGAGCCGTGTCTGCACGATGGGCGTCCAGGGCAAGCACAGGAACGTGTATTATGCACTCGGTTACAGCGGCCACGGCGTGACCCTGGCGAACCTCGCGGGGGAGGTGCTCACCGACGTCTTTTCCGGTGTGGCGACGCGCTGGGAAGGCCTGCCGTTTTACCAGCAGCGGCTGCTCTTCGTGCCGCCGGAGCCCCTCCGCTGG
>JAYTBL010000945.1:0-15023 GCA_043736975.1 Polyangiaceae bacterium | reverse complement strand
CGCAGATCGCGTCGGCGTTCCTGGCGACCGGCAAGGACGCGAAGGGTCGCTGCGTGTGCAGCCTGCTCTCCGGGGTCCTCGCCGGAATGTTCATCCACATGAGCAAGGCCGAGATCGCCGCCCACGAGCTCACCTGCGTCGCCCGCGGTGACGAGAGCTGCCGCTTCGTGCTCGGCCTGAAGACCCGGGTGGCGAACGTCCCCGAGCAGATCCGCAAGAAGGCCAGCGTCGATGAGATCCTCGGCACGCTCCGGAGCGGCGCCTGAGTCATGGCACCCCACGGGGACTACCTGATCGACGTGGACACGATGGACGAAGTGTGGCGGCTGCTCTGCGCGCTCTTTCGCGACGGGCGGCAGACGGGCGCGGGGACGGGCGCGTGGTGGCGCGATCCAGCGGCGGCGGCGGCGGTCGAGGAGCGCGTCGATTCGCCCGCCCCCGAGTCGCTGAGCGTCGGCGACCTTGCGAGCAGCTTCGACGACAACGGCTGAATTGCGCGGTGCGAACCACCGCGAGGAGGAGAATCCGGTGATGAAGAAGGACCATGCCCGATCCGAAGCGCCCGCCGGCGCCGCGCGCGCCGTACGCACCGCGCGCGAGCTCGCGAGCCTCGCGTTCAAGGTCGTTCCGGCCTACGCCCGGGGTAACGCGCAGATCGAGGGCTACGTGAAGGTCGCTCGCGATCCTCGCGACGGAGCCATGGTCGCGCCCGAGCGGAGCAAGGATCCGCTGGCGCGCATGCCGCTGGGTACGCTCGAGCCGCTCGCGCGCGCGCTCGGCTCGGGCTTCGACGTGGGCGCCCTGGTCACGGGGAGCCTCGCGAGCGAGAGCCTCGAGATCGACTTCGCGTGCCTGGAGAATCGCCGTCCCACCAAGACCAAGACCGACCCGAAGGGCGCGACGCCAGGGCGGGGCGGGATCCTCGCGGTCCTCGGCATCGACGAGGACGGCGCTCCGGTGGAGCGCTCGGGTCCGGCCCAGCCCGACGCGCGGACCGCCACCGAGATCGCGCGCGCGCTCGATCGCCTCCGTCGCGACGTGGTGAGCGGGAGCTTCAGCGCCCATCTCACCTTCGAGCGCGGCGGAGCCATCGTGCGCGCCGTGCCCCGCGCCACGGTGGTAGTGGTGGTCGAGGCGGGCGTCGACCTTCATCGCCTGGCGTCGCTCGTTCCCGATCCCAGGTCCTACCAGCGGAAGGGGTCGGGTGACGACGAGCGTTCGGCATCGATGCCGCCCGGCAGCAATGGCGCGGCGGCGCACGCCGCGAAGCCCTACGCCGCCGCGTCGCACGCGATGAACGGAGCGACGAGCGGAGGCGCGGTCGCGCCTGTGAGCAGCGCGTCGTTCCGTTCGGGACCGACCCGAACCGCCCCCTACGCGACCTCGCCCGGATCACCGAGGAAGCGCGGTCTGCTGGGCGGCGCCCTCTTCAGCCTCGGCGACCGCACGGTGCGCCGGATCCTGGGCGAGACCAAGGCGCCCCGCCCCCCTGCGGCGCGGTCGCCCGCAGTCAGCGCTTCACCCGTTCGCGCCGCGGGCGCCACGTCGCCCGCACGCCCGCCGGTCGCGGCCGTACCTCCGCCCGCCCCGCCCATCGTCCGCGCCGAGGTCGAGGAGACGAGCACGCGCCTTCTCCGCGCCGCCGAGGACTACCTCGGTCCGCGCACGCTCGATCGCATCATCAAGGAGGCGGCGCCGCGCGCCTTCGCCTGGCAGAACCGGCGCGTCGTGGTGAGCGGTGCCGAGCGCGTGGCGCCCACCGCGGCCAACGACGTCTACCGCGAGATCCGCGACCTCTTCGGCCGCGGCGCCGCGGTCAGCGACGCGCTCGGCCGCTTCGACTACGAGGCCTGGCTGGTCGCGCAGCGCCTCGCGACCCCGCACGCCGGGATCGCGCGTGCCGCGCTCACGGGAGAGCGCGCGGCGTGACACCCTCGGAGGCGCCTACCCGCATCGGCGCGTACCTTCTCCTTCGCCGCCTCGGCAAGGGAGCGAGCTCCGACGTGTTCGAGGCGCGTGACACCCGCTCCGGAGTTCACCGCGCGCTCAAGCTGTTCACGGGCCCGCGCCCGGGAGACGGCTTCGTACGCGAGGCGCGCGTGGCGCTCGAGCTGCGCCACCCCAACCTGTGCTCCGCGCACGACATGGGCTACCTCGCCTCGGGCGCACGCTACGTCGCGTTCGATCTCGCGGGCGGCGGCACCCTGCGCTCCAGGCTCACCGGCCGCCGGCCCCCCCTCTCTTTCGTGCGCCACGTGGTCGTGGAGCTGGGGCGGGCGCTGGGGGTGCTCCACGGCCTCGGCCTCGTGCACCGCGATCTCAAGCCCGAGAACGTCTTGATCGCGGGCCCCGAGCTGCACGCCCGCGTCCTGCTCGGTGACCTCGGGACCTGCGAGACCTACCGCCACGGACCCGCGCGCGGCGACCTCGGATCCCCCGCATACATGGCCCCCGAGCAGATCGAGGGTGAATGCGACACGCGCGCCGATCTCTATTCGTTCGCGGTGATCGCCTACGAGATGCTTGCCGGTACCCGACCCTTCGTCGGGTCGCCCAGGGAGGTGCTCGAGGCGCACCTCAAGACCGAGCCCTCGTTTGCGCGGCTGCCGCTGGCCGTCGCGGCCGTGTTGCGGCGCGCGCTGGCCAAGGCTCCCGATCAGCGCTTCGCCGACATCGGCCGGCTGGTGATCGCGCTCGACCGTGCGCTCGCCCAGGAGATGATCCTCGGTGCCTCGGCGCCCTCGCCGAGCGCGGTCGATACGCCGGTCCTTGCCCGGGACCCCGCCTCGGGGTGGAGCGTCGAGCGCGCGAGCGCCGCCGGCGTCGCGGTCCGCGGTGCGGAGCGCTCCGACCTGCTCGCGCTTCCGCTGGACCGCGAGGGGACCGCTTCGGTGGCGGCTTCGGGGGTGGTGCGCGCGGCGCTGCGCGACGGAGCGGCCACCACCCTGGTGAGCGACGGTGAGCCGGTGCGCGTGGCCTCCGCGCTGTACGGGTTGCCCCCGCTGGTCGCCGTGCGCCGCCTGGCGGGTGACGCGGTGACCGTCGAGGGCGGCTCGTCCCCCTCGATCGTGCGCCTCGACGCGCGGGGCCGGCGGCTCGCGACGGCGGCGCTCCCCGTCCCGGTGAGCTCGCTGGTGGTGGTGGCCATGGACGATGGCGAGCACGTCCTGGGGATCGATCTGCAGCGCAAGCGTCTCGTCGCGCAGCACTCCAGCGCCGCGGGCGCCAGGGCGCGCGTGCTCGAGGCCTCCGCGACCATGTTGTCGATTGGCGAAGAGAACGGCCGGGTGCGGGTCGCCTTCGAATCGGGCGCGAGCGCCGAGGTGTGCGTGGACAGTGACGGTGCATTTCACATGCTCGGATGGAGCTCGCGATGAAGACTGGTTTCATTCCCACGCTGGCAGGAGCTGGAACGACCTCGCTGGTGATGGAGCTCGCGCTCGAGCTCGGCGCTCGCGGGCAAACGATCACGCTGGTCGACGCCGACCCGATCGCCGAGCTCTCGGTGCGCACGCGCACCAGGCCCCGGGCGCCGCTCTCCGACGTCTTCGGATGGTCCGAGCGCGAAGCCGCTGCGGAGAGCGCGACCCCGCTCGACGCGCGCGTCGCCATCGTACCCGTCGATGACGGTCGCTTCGTCGGTGCCGGCCTGGCGCTTGCGCCCACCGTCCTCTCCGCGTGCATCGCGCTGCATGCCCAGCGCGGTTCGGTGTTCGTGGACCTGCCGCCGGCCGGCGCGCCCGCTGCCAGCGCCGCCTTGACCGTGCTCGACGGCGTGGTCGGCGTGATCCCCGCTACCGCCGCCGGGGTGCGCAGCATCGCGGCCTTCTTGCGCCTGGTCCTGGGAACACGCACGCAGGCCGGGCCGCCACCGGTCCTCCTGGCGCTGGTCCTCGCGCAGACGCGTCACGGCGAGACCTCCGAGGCCGTCGCCCGCGAGCTCTCGCGCTGCACGAGCGCGGTGGTCCCGACCGTCTCGCTGCCCTGGGATCGCGATCTCGAGATGGACTCGCTGCGCCGCGAGCTCACGCGTTCCCGGAGCGCGGCGTTCACCCGGGCCATCGCCGAGCTCGCCGATGCCCTGGACGGAAAGCGGGCCGCAGGCCCGGCACCCGAGGCAGTCAAGGAGGAGCGCGCCGAGGCGGCGAGCGGGCGTGCGATCCGGGTCGCGCGGTCCGCCAGCAGCGACGCCATCGCGCGCTCCTGAGGCAACGTCACCCCCGTCTTTGGAGGAAGAGAGTCACCATGTACGTCGTTTGCTCCACGTTCCGCGTCGCGCCTGAGAACGCCGATGACATCGACACGCTCTACAAGATGCGTGAGCACCTGGTCGATACCTTCGAGGGCTTCATGGGGATCGATGTCTTCCGCAACGACGCGGATCCGACCGAGTTCACGCTCCTGGCGCGCTGGGCCGACAAGCCGCGCTACGAGGTCTACCGGAAGAGCGACGCCTTCACGATCGCCCACAAGCGGATGCTCGACCTGGCCCGGCGCGTGCGCATCCAGGCCGGCTCGCACTCCATCAAGTACTTCAATCACGTGGCGAGCTGACCATGGACATCGCGACCGGCCACGAGCCTGCACCTCGAGCACCGCTGCCTCCGTTCTCCGTTCTCGACGACGCCAGCGCCGCCATGAATCGCGAGCTCCGGGCGCTCCCCGGCTTCGCGCCGATGATGCTGGCGCCGGAGCTGGCAGCGATGGAGGGAAGCTACGCGGGCAAGACGTTGGCGCTGCGCGCGAGCGCCTTCACCGCTACCGGAGTGAGGCTGGGGCGCGTGGTGCGCATCGACGGGCCCGGGACCTGGATCCTCAACGCCGTGGTCTTCCCCAGCGAGGCGTACGCGACGCCCATCCTCGGGATCGAGCTCCTCGTCTTCCGCGAGCGCATGCACCTCATCGTCGCCGATCTCTATCCGCTTCGCGAGGCCGACCTCGGCGTGATGGACGACATCGGCCCGCGCTTCGACGACGTCGGCGAGGCGCCGGACATGCCCCAGTGGGCGACGCGCATCTTCTCGCGCCGGCCAGTGTTCCGGAAGCCGCGCGGCTCGGCGACGCTGGCCGACGGCGCGCGCGCGGTGCGCCTGGTCACCGAGCGCTGGCTCTCGCTGGCGACGGTGGCGCGTCCGGTGGAGGACGACGAGGCAACGAGTACGCGCGCCCGCCGTGATGCGTACATCCGCTCGCACGCCGAGGACGAGCCCGCGAACCCGTTTCTCGCGAAGACCTTCGGCGAGGTGCTGGGCAAGCGCCTGGTCGACGAAGTTCTCTTTCCGCACGCCGCATTTCGATGAGTATCGAGTCATCGTCTGGAGTTCCTACATGGCAATGAGCAAGCGCTTCCAGGTTGCGGTCGTGGCCAAGAAGGAAGCGCTGGCTTCGTTCTTCGGGGCCATCGAGGAGCGCGTAGCGAAGGAGCTCGACGGGGTCGAGCTGGTCGCGTGCCCCTACGACGCCAAGGAGACCTCGGCAGCGCTGGTGTCGGCGGACGCCGTTGTGCTCGGCGTCAAGGTAGAGGGCGCAGCCGACGATGCGGTGCTGGTCGCGCTGCTCGACTCGGTGAAGAAGCTTCGCGGGCCGGAGCGCAGCCGCGCGCTCGTCGCCATCACGCTGTGGGGCGCCCGCGCCGAGGAGCTCGCCCGGCGCGCGCCGCATCCGATGCTGGTCGCGGGCCCCACCCCGGCATCGGGCCACCTGCTCGACCGCATCCGCAGCGCCGCCGCTTCCGAGATCAAGGACCGCCTGGCGCGCAGCGTGAGCGAGCAGCAGGAGCTCGCCAAGGCGCTGGCCGTCGCGGAGAACGCCCTGGGGGCGGCCCGGGAACGCGAGGCCGCCGTCGAGGTCCGGCTCCGCGAGCGGGAGAGCATCCTGTCGCGCGCCGAGGCTGCGCACCTCGACGTGGCGCGGATCGCGCAGACCGCCACCGGCAAGGTGTCTGCGCTCGAGACCGAGCTCGGGGCGGCGCGCGCGACCACGCGAAAGGCGGCGATCGCACGCGACGAGGCGATGCGGCACGCGTCGGAGATCTCCGCGAAGCTGGCCAAGGGTGAGGCGACGGCCCTCGCCCTCCGCCAGGAGGAGGAGAAGACGCGGACGGCCCTGGCCCAGGCCAGCCAGAAGCTCACCGACGCCGAGGCGCAGCTCCTCGCGCTCAACGAGACCACGGCGCGCCTCCGGGCGCAGGTCGAGACGGCGAGCCGGGAGAACGCGGCCGAGCGCGCGCGGGCCTCGGGTGCGGAGCACGTGCGGGCCACCACCGAGCTCGAGGTGCAGCGCCTGGCCGACGCGCTCAACGAGTCGTTGGCCTACGCGCAGAGGAGCGCCGCGGAGCAGGCCCAGGCGGCGTCCGGCGCGCGCGAGAGCGTGCGCGCCCTGGAGGAGGCGGTGGCGCGCGCCCGGCGCGATCACCACGACCTGGCCTCCGAGATGAACGAGGCTCGGGGCCGACTGGGTTCCACCGAGACGCGCGCCGCCGAGGCGGAGAAGGGCTTTGCGGCTGCCGAACAAGAGGTGGCCCAGCTGCGCGCGCAGCTGGCCGCCGAGACGCGCGGCGTCGTCGAGCTGTCGTGGAGACGGGACGCCGAAGTCGCCGAGCTGCGCGCCGAGCTGGGCGTGCGCGAGGTGAAGTGCGGGGAGCTCGAGGCCGCGCTGCGCCTCAGCCGCATGGACCAGCGGGTCCGCCAGCAGGAGCTGGCCGAGCTGGCGCAGGTGCACGAGGAGGCGATCAAGCGCCGGGACGAGCTCGCGGAGCAAGCTGCCGCCGCCGCGCGGCGCATCCACGCCCTCGAGGACAGCGTGGAGGCCGAGCACGTCGACGCTCAGCATCTCCGCGCCGAGCACGAGCGGCGCGTGCGCGGCCTCGCGGAGGCGCTCGCGCTTGCCAGAGCCGCGTGCGCGGCTGCGACCTCCAAGGTGAACGCGCTCGAGGTGGGGCTCGCCGAGGGCGAGCGGGTTCGCCTCGTCGCCGAGGAGCGCGCCGAGGTGAGAGAGGCCGCCTTGCAGGGGCTTCGCGCGGAGCTCGACGCGGCGCGCGCCGACACCCAGCGCGCAGAGCACGCGCGCGCCGATGCCGTGACCGAGCTTGCGCGCGCGCAGAGCAAGCTGGGCCAGGTCGAGACGGTGCTCGCCGATCGCGACGCGGAGCTGCTCACCGCCCGCGGACGGAGCACCGAGCTCGAGCTCGCCCTCGTCGAGCGCGAGAAGCTGGTGGTCCAGCGTGACGCGCTCGTCACCGAGCGTGACGCCAAGGTCGGCCAGCTGGAGCTTCGCCTCGAAGAGCTCGCGACCCGAGGTGAAGCTGCTGCTGCGCGCTGCCGCGAGCTGGCGCAGGCGGTCGACGATGGACAAAGCGCAGCCACGGAGAGCGAGGCGGCGCGGCAGCTCCAGGAGCGCGTCATCACCGAGCACGAGCAGCGGATCGCGGAGAATGTCGCAGCGCTGGACGCCCTGGCCCATACGCTGAGAGACCGGGAGGTGCACATCAGCGCGCTCGACGCGCGGGTGGCGGAGCGCGAGGCAGTGATCGCCGCGCTCGACGCCCGCATCCACGAGCTCGAAGCGACCCACGCCGAGGCGCTCCAGCAAGAGCGCGCGCGCGCCGAGCTCGCGCTCGGCGAGCTGCGCAGCGCGCAGAAGCGTGCCGCCGACCTCGAGGCGCTGATCGCCGAGAGTCAGGCGCTGGTCTCGCTTCGAGACGCGGCCCTCGCCGCGCGCGACGACCTGGTCGACGCGAAGGTGGAGGAGCTCGACGCGGCCGGCTTGACGCTCAACCAACGCGACCGTGAGATCCACGCGCTGGAAGCGGAGGTCGCGCTCCGCGAGCAGTCGATCGTCGGGCTCGAGGCGCGGGTCGACGAGCTCGGCCGCACGCTATGGAATCGTGACGAGACGCTCACGCACCACGAGTCGGAGATCGCCGTGCAGGCGGCGCTGCTCGAGGAACGAGGCGGGCGCATCGCGGCGAACGAGGTAGCCCTCACTGCGACCCAGACCGCACTGGCCGAGCGCGAAGCACGTCTTTCCGAGCGCCATGAGCTGCTCGTCACCCTCGAGGAGGCGCGCGAGCTGCTCCAGCGGGAACGCGACTCGGCGCACGCGGCAGAGCGGCGAGCGCGTGAGGATCTGGAGGGCGGCGCGCGCAGGCTCGAGGCTGCGGTGACGGCGCATCACGCCGCGCTCGACGCGCTGCGGACCGAGCTGGGCGCGACGTCCTCGGAGCTCGAAGGGACGCGCCATGATCTCGCGGCTGCGCGCGAGGAGCAGAACCGACTCGCTGCCGCGTGTAGCGGCGAGCACGCCGCGACGCGGGCGCTCGCCGCGGAGCTCGAGGTTCAGCGCGCGAGCGGTCAGAAGCTCTCGCTCGATCTGTGCGCACTCAACGCCGACCGCGCGACGCTCGTCGAGAAGCTGGCCGACAAGCGCGCCGAACAGCTCGCGCTCACCGGCCAGCTGGACGCGGCGCGTGAGGAGGCGGTGGAGGCGCGGCGCGCGGCCGGTGGCCTCGAGGGCCTGCTTGCGGCCGCGCTCGCCGAGCGCGCCGAGGCGTCGCGCCACTACGATCGACAGCGCAGCGAGCTGGCGGCAGCGCGCGACGCGACCGACGTGACTACGCGCACGCTCACCGCCTCGCTCCGCGCCGCCGAGGTACGCCAGAGCGAGCTCCGTACCGAGCTCACGACGCTCAGCGCGCGGCTCTCCGAGAAGGAAGAGGAGCTTCGCGTCCGCAGCGGGGCCTACGAGGAGCTGGCGGCGACCCTTCGCCGCGTCGAGGAGCGCGGAGAGGAGAGGGACATCGCGCTCCTGACCTCCTCGCTCGACGTCGTCTCGGAGCGCGGGGAGCGCGACGCTCGGCTCCGTGAGATCAAGGACCTGCGCGCGGCTCTTCGCCTTGCAGAGCAGGACCTCGCGGCGCGCGAGATGGTGCTCCTCGAGAAGGACGAGCTGGTCGCCGACCGCGAGCGCGTCGCGGAGATGCGCGCCCAGGCGATCGAGCTCTTGCTCGAGGAGCTTCGCCGCTCGGGAAGCAGCGTCGCCTCGTCGATCCGGCGCATCGACGGCGCGCGCTCCGCGGCGGTCGCGGATGACGACGACGGCCGGAGGCTTCGAAGCCTCGAAGCCATTCTCGCGCCGCTCGGCTACGCGCTCGACCTCGCTGCGCCGACGCCTCGCCCTGGCGCCTACGCGCGGCTCGCGGTCGAGGAGACGATCGCGGCCGCCGCCAAGCGCTGACGGGCTGCGTCCCCGCTCGCTCATCAGGGCCGCAGCGACGGCTGTGCCAGGCGCTCGAGCACCTCGAGGAGCAGGTCGTGGTCGAAGGGCTTGGGCAGCCGGTCCGTCCGTGAGGCATTGGCCTCGCTGGACGATTCGTGAGCGCCGCCGAGCACGAGCGCGCGACGCGCAGGCCCCTGCAGCCATTCCTCGACGAAGGCTGCGCCGCCTTCGAGGAGCGGTGAGCCGTCGATGATCAGGATGGCCGTGGGCCCGAGCGCCGGGGCGAACGCGCGGGCTGAGGCCACGTCGGCGGCGTCCCGTACCGTCGCGCCCCGGCGCCGCAGCAACGTGCACAGCGCCTCGCGTACTCCAGGATCCGGCTCGACCACCGCGGCCTCCGCGCCCGTCAGGGCGAGCGCCGCCAGGCGCCGGCGCTCGCTGGGGGGAGGCGCCGCGTCATCCACGGCCGGCAGCGTGATGTAGAACGTCGAGCCCTCGCCGACGCGCGACCGCGCTCGCAGCCGACCGCCCGCGGCCTGCACCAGCGCCGCGCTGGTGGAGAGACCAAGGCCCATCCCGTCCCCTGGTTCCTTGGTGGTGAAATACGGATCGAAGATCCGCGCGAGGACGTCTTCGGTCATGCCCGGTCCGTCGTCGGCGATCTGGATGGTCACGAGCTTGCCCAGGTCGGCGCCGTCCTCGGGGCTGGCGATCTCGCTCGGCACCCCGGCGCAGGCGTGGACGCGGATTTTGCCTCCCGCGGGCATGGCGTCGATGGCGTTGAGCATGAGGTTCGAGACCACCTGCTCGAGCGCGCCGCGGTCGCCGACCACGTGCGCGGTCGCGGCGCTTGCGTCGAGCACCAGCTCGACGCGGATCGACGGGGGAGCGACGTGGCGTGAAAGCGGCGTGACGGTCTTGAAGATGTCGGCGACCGCTGCGGTGCCCCGCATCGACTTGAGCCGGGTGACCGGCGAGAGGAGCAGGCGCACGAGCGTGCCGGCCTCCTGGAGGGCCGCGTTGGCCACGTCCAGAGAGTCGGTGACGTCGGGCAGGTGCGAGGTGTCGTCTCGAACCATCCCCAGCTCTGCAGACACGATGGTGAGCAGGTTGCGGAGGTCGTGGACCGCACCTCCGAGCAGGGACTGCGCGAGATCGCGCGACTGGGAACGAAAGAGGCGCGCCAACAGCTCCTCGCGCGCGCTCACGTCCTCTTGCAAGCCGATGAACTGCGTCAGGGCGCCCCGCGCGTCGCGCACCGGCGTGAGCGACAGCCGGTTCTGGAAAGGCGTGCCGTCCTTTCGCTGGTTCCAGAGCACCACGTCACACGACTGGCCGGCAGCGAGCGCCCTGCGCACCACCGCGAGCGCGGGCTGGTCGCCAAAACGACCGTGGAAGATGCGTGCATTTCTGCCCAGGACCTCCTCCCGCGTGAACCCCGTGAGACGCTCGAGCGCGCCGCTCGCGTAGACGATCGGAAGGTCCGGAAGCTGCGCATCCGCCACGAGGACGGAGAACGGCGCGACGTCGAGCGCGCGCTGCGCGAAGGACCGGGCCGCATCCGAGAACGCGTCCGCGGGCGCCGCCTCGATCGCGCGCACACGGTACAGCGCCCCGACGAAGTTCCCGGCATCCCCGAGGAGCGCCTGCGCGCTCCAGCGAATCGCGGGCCGCCCGTGGATGGCGGGGCTCGCCGCGTCATAGCGCTCGCCGCCGCGGAGGCGATCGATCACGGGAAGACCATCAGGGTCGACGGGCGGCAAGGGAAGGACCTCGCTCGCACGTCGTCCGATCGCCTGCGCCGCATCGACGCAGAGCAAACGCGCTGCATGCGGCCCGATGCGGACGATCGCGTCCTGTTCGTTGACGATGATGAGGGCGTCACCGCTCACTCTCTCGAGCTCCGCGGCGAGGGCATGAGCCCTTTCGTCGCCCCCCCCGTCACGCTCTATCATGACCCGAGCATGGCACGCGATGCGGGCGAGGTCGAGGGAGCGTACCCTCGCGCGATCAGGCCATCTGCGCGTTCGGACCGACGTCCACGGCCTCGACAGAGTCGACGAGCGGACCCTTCTCACGCATATGCGTCTTCGGCCCTCGCCCTTTCCGCTGCTTCGCGCACGTATGGTCGAGGTTGAAGCGCCGACGCTACGCGTGGACGAGGTCGACGAGCTCGTTCACGTCGCCGATGCCGCGCGCAAGGCAGGTCTCATTCCTCTCGGGGCCATCGCGGCTCGGCTCGCGATCCGGCTCGCGCTCGCCGAGAACCTGGCTCGCGCCAGACTGGCACCAAGGTCATCTCGCGAGGAGCTTCTCCACGGCTTCCCGCAGCTCGTTGTGGGCGAATGGCTTGCTCATCCAGGGCTGCGCGGTGCTCGCCAGGAACTCGCGAGCGTCGCGCGCGAACGCTCCGCCGGTGAGAAAGAGGACGCGCCGCGCCAGGGCCGGTCGGGATCGCTCGAGCTCGGCGTGGAACTCCATCCCCGACATCGCTGGCATCATGACGTCGCACACGATCACGTCGAACACCTCGCCGAGGGCGAGACGGTCGAGCGCGCCCTGCCCGGTGAGCGAGAGCTCGACGTGATGATCGCGCTCCAGCGCGCGCATCACGATGCGCGCGACCAGGGGATTGTCGTCGATCACCAGGATACGCGCGCGCGCAACGCTTGGTCGAGGCGGAGCCGAGGCCTCGGCGTCGACCACGGCGCCCGCGACCGCCTGCAGGTTGACGCGGAAGACGGTTCCTCGGCCCGGCGCGCTCTCGACCGTCAGCTCGCCGTTCATCGACGTCACGATGGCATGAGAGATGGCGAGTCCCAGCCCCGTTCCCTCGCCCACGGCCTTCGTGGTGAAGAAGGGCTCGAAGATGTGCGGCAAGATCTCCGGCGTCATGCCGCTCCCCGTGTCGCGAACCGAGACGAAGACGCGTCCGTCGTCGGCGACCCCGCTCTCCACCGTCACCTGGTTGCGCTCGGATGCGCCGACGGGGAGCGCTTGCGCGGCATTGACCAGCAAGTTCAGGAGCACCTGACCGAGCCGCGCCTCGCTGCCCATCACCGCCGGCGGCCCGGTCAGACGTTTCACGAGTCGCGCGCGGTACTTGATCTGGTTGCGCGCCATGGAGCAAGCGCTTTCAGCGACCTTGTCGATGTCGACCGGGGCATCCCCTGCCGGATCCGGGCGCGCGAAGGTGCTCAGATCACGCACGATCTCCTGGATGCGAATGGCCCCGATCCGGGACTCCGCCAGCGCCTCGGTGATCTGCGGAGGAACCAGGGATATACCGGCGAGCTCGGCGAGCGCGTATTCGATGTTTCCCCTCACGTAGGTGAGCGGATTGTTGATCTCGTGGGCGACCCCCGCTGCGAGCTGCCCCATCGACGCCATCCGGTCGGCCAGCATGAGCCTCGCCTCGAGGGAGCGCTCCGTGGATTCGTCGCGCATGGCGCCCACCATCCGGAGCGGACGCCCCCCTGGATCGCGCGTGATGATCCCCCGGTCCGCGATCTGCGCAGTGCTTCCGTCGGCCCGCTGGAATCGGTACTCGTCATTCCACGTCTCGGCGTCACTCGCGAGTCTCTCGGTGAGCGCCGTCTCGACGCGTGCACGATCCAGGGGATGGAGGTGCTCGAGCCACCAGGTGCTCGTCGAGCGGGACTGCTCGACGGTGTGACCGAGCACGCGTTCTAGCGCGTCGCTCCATTCGATGAGATCGGTCCGGAGGTCGCGGTCCCAGAGGACCTCGGCGCTCGCGCGGGACACCAGGTCGTAGCGCTCCTCGGCGCGCGCGCGAGCATCGGCATGGAGCGACAACGAGACGACGTGCGCCACCGCCCGCGCAAAGTCCACCTCGCCTTCCGACCACCTTCGCATCGGCCCCACGTGCTCGAGGCACAGCACGCCGACGGTTCGACCTTGATGCCATACCGGCACGTCGAGCATGGACTCGATCCCGTGCTTGTCCATGTAGCCGTCCACGAGCTCGTTGGTCCTGGGATCCGTCCGGGCGTCATCCGCGGCGATGGTGCTGCGCGTCCGCAGCGCCGCGAAGTAGCGCGGATAGCCGCCGGCTTCGATCCGCGCCTCGCTCGCGAAGCGCTCCGCCGACGCATCGAAGAGCTTGCGGAGCACGATCGCTCCACCGTCGGGGGTGAGGGACCAGAAGCTCGCTCGTTCGACCTCGATGGTCCTCGCGGCGATGGGGAGAATCTGCTCGAGAGCTGCGTCGAAGTTTGGATTCCGGAGCTGCGCGAGATCCGTGAGCGCCCTCTGACGGCGGATGACCGCTTGCGTTCGGCGCTGGTCGAGCGCCATGGCGCGCGCGAGCTCGATCTTGCTTCCGGCGCGCTGCGCACAAGCGCTGAGGATCTCCTCGTCGGCTTCGCTTGCGATGCACGGGGGCCCCATCGTCATGAGGACCCCCACGAATTGGTCGTTGTTGCCGCGGATGGGGACGCCGAGGTAGCTCTCGTTGCCTGCCGCGCGCCCGGCGGCCACCGGAAATGCGAGCGCCAGGCCAGACTCCACCGTCAGCGGAAGCCCGGTCGCCACGACCACGGCGCAGGGCGTCCCTTCGAGGGCGTAGTCGACGACCGAGGCCGCGTCCCCCCAGGCGGCGAGCACTCGCACCGAGCGATCTTGCGTGATCTCGCCGAGGACCACGACGCGTTTGCCAAAGACCTCGCCGACGACCCTCACCAGGACGTGAAAGTCGCCTGTTCCGCTCACTCGCGCGGTCGCGATGATGAGTCGACGAAGATCGAGCGAAGAGGCGGTCACCTGGAGTACCTCACGGTGCGTGGAGCCGAGCACCGAGCATAGCTCCTCTCATCGGAACCGCGGGGCCATCAGGCCATCAGGCCATCAGGCCATCTGCGCGTTCGTGCCGGCGTCCACCGCTTCGACGGAGTCGATGAGCGGACCCTTCTCACGCATGTGGGTCTTCGGGCCTGCGCCCTTGCCGTCGGCCGGGGGATCGAAGGGCGCGCGCCCGAGCTGCTTCGTCTCCAGGCTGGGGAGGAAGGCCGTGATCACGTACGCGCGGAAGACCCACCACAGGAAGCTCGGCTCGTTGAGGCGGGGATCGATCTGGTCGACGATCTCCGCGTGCAGCGCATACGCCTTGCTCCAGTGCGAGCCCGGGTTCTCGTGGTGGATGGTGTGGAGACCATTGTTGAACACGAGGAAGTTGAAGATGCGGCCGGTGATGTTGCGCGAGTGGTTGTGCGCCGACCACGGGTCGCAGTGCACGTGCTGCATGTAGTTGAACCACATCATCGACCACGTGCCGAAGAGGCAGGGCAGCCCGAACGCGAGCGCGAAGACCTTGAAGCCGGTCCACGCGCCGTGCATCGCCACCGAGGCGACGAACGCCGAGAGGAGCGCGCCGCCCCAGATCGCGTACTGCTTGATGATGTGCTTGTGCAGCTTGGGGTTCGCGCGCTTCGCCTTCGCGATGTACTCCTTGATCGGCGTCGACTGGTAATACGCCGAGATGAAGAAGTACGAGACCGCGACGTACCAGGTGTTGCGGTTCGTGTGGCGCCACGTGATCGTCGCGTCGCCCTCGCGGTTGACGTGCTTGTGGTGATTGAGGTTGTGGGTCGGGACCCACGCGAACGCCGGGTAGCCGTAGAAGACGGAGATCCAGTTCGCGTAGAACGTGTTCATCCGCTTCGACTTGAAGGTCGGGCAATGATTGTGGTTGTGCGCCATGGTTCCGGCAGCCATCGCAAAGTAGAGACTGAGCGGCGCCAGGAACGGCAGGAGCTTCGGGTTCGCGAACTGCGCGACGAGCACAGCGG
>JAYTBL010000944.1:0-15029 GCA_043736975.1 Polyangiaceae bacterium | reverse complement strand
TCGATGACGGTGGGCTCGAGCTCGGCGATCTCCTTGTTGAGGCGCTCCTTGGTCTTGAGGCTCATCGCGTCGATGTCGTCCTCGAGGCCGGAGAGCTGCGCCTTCAGCGAGGCGACGCGACGGATCGCGTCGTCCATGTGCGCAGGGAGGCCGTCGATCTCGACGCGCTTGCGGGCGCACGCCTCGTCGAGGAGGTCGATGGCGCTGTCGGGCAGCGCGCGGTCCTGCACGTAGCGCTTTGCGAGGCGCACCGCGGCGACGCACGCGGGATCGCCGATCTGAACCTTGTGGTGCGCCTCGTAGCGCGTGGCGATGCCGCGGAGGATCTCGATGGCGCGCTCGGGGGTCGGCGGGTCGATGGTGAGCACCGTGAAGCGGCGCAGCAGGTTTGGATCCTTGTCCGAGAGCTTGCGGATTCCTTCGGGCGTGGTGGAGGCGAGCAGCCGGATGTCGCCGCGCGCGAGCATCGGCTTCAGGAGATCGCCGACGCCGCTGCCGGCGCCGCCGGTGCCGAGGAGCGACTCCAAAGAGGAGATGTAGAGGAGCGTGTCGGCGGACTTGAGGGTCGAGATGACCTGCTTGAGGCGGTCCTCGATCTCGCCCCGCAGCTTCGCGCCGGCCACCAGCTGCCCCACCTCGAGCTCGAGGATCGAGAGGTTCGTTAGGTTCTGCGGGACGTCGCCCGCGGCGATGCGCATCGCGAGCGCGCCCACGATCGCGGTCTTGCCGGTGCCCGGCTCGCCGACCAGCAGCGGGTGGTTCTTCTGGCGGCGCTCGAGGATCTGGAGGAGACGCCGGACCTCGGTGTCGCGACCGATGACGGGATCGAAGCCCTTGTCGCGCGCGCGCGCGGTGAGGTCGTTGACGTAGCGCGACATCGCATCGCCCGCGGTGCCGCTCGAGCCGCCGCTCGAGGCCTGCGCGGGGTTGTCGCGCGGGACGCTCTTGAGCGCCGCCATGTGCGCGCGTAGCGAGCCGGGGCCGAGCGTGAACGCCTGGAGCACGACGGCGGCGGGGCCGCGGATCTCCTGCGAGAGCGCGTTGAGGAGGTGCTCGACGCCGACCGGCCCCTTGCTCCCGTCCTTCTCGGCATCCTTCTCGGCGCGGGCGAGGAGCCCGAGCATGGCCGAGGAGAGGTACGCGAGGCCAGCGCCGGCCTTCGCCAGCTTGGAGAGCTGCGACTCGGCCTCGGCCACGACATCGGCGGGGTCAGCCCCGGCCTTCTTGAAGACCTCGGCGACGCCGCGATCGCGATCGAGCGCGCGGGCGAGGAGGTGAATCGGCTCGACCTGGACGTGCTTGCGCTCGTCGGCGAGGGACTGCGCGCCGGCCACGAGGGCCTTCGCGTCGGGGGCGTAACGCTCGAGGTGAATCGTTTGCTCGGCGGCCATGGGGGCCGAACGTACCACGAAGTCGAGGCCCCCTCAGGTCCCGCTATCGGCCCGGAAGAGCTCGCATTTGGCACGTTTCGGATTAGCGTGCTCACCCATGCCCGCTCGCGTTCGCATGTACACGACCACGGTGTGCCCCTACTGCATCCAGGCGAAGTCGCTGCTCAAGAAGAAGGGCGTCGACTTCGAGGAGATCAACGTCAGCGGCGACCAAGAGACGCGCGACTGGCTGGTGAAGGTCACCGGCCGCCGCACGGTCCCGCAGATCTTCATCAACGACGAGCCCATCGGCGGCTACGACGACATGCGCGCGCTGGACGTGCGCGGCGAGCTCGACAAGAAGCTAGAGCAGAGCGCCGCGTAAGCCCGCGGCGCCGCCTTCTCAGCCTTCTCAGCCTTCTCAGCGGCTGCCGCAGCGGCCGCCGAACGCGTAGTAGCGGCGCCACGTCTCGGCCGCGGAGATCGCACCGCCGCTGCCCGTCGGGACATGATTCTCCCAGGAGCCGCTGTTGATGCGCGCCTGGGGCAGCGGCGCGACCGCAGTGCTGCGCGCGTACTCGAACACGTCGCCGGCCAGGTCCAGGTGACCAAAAGGTCCCGCGCCCAGAAAGCGCCGGCCCGGGGCGCCGATGTTGTAGCTCGCGTCCGGATTGGCGTAGCCCGGATACATGTAGCCCCGCTTGTGCACGAGGTACTGGTTCGAGGCGTCGAAGTCCGTCGTCGGAAGCCCGGGCGCGTTGCCCCACGGGAACCTGTAGTTCGCGGGCTCGCCCTTGTTCCACGCGTACTGGAGCTCCGCGACCGTGGGCAGATCCTTGCCATCCCAGATGCAGAACGCGAGGAGCAGCGGCAGATTGAGGCAGTTGATGGGCTTCTCGTCGAGCACGTCCTTCGAGTAGTAGTTCTTCTCGGCCGGCGTGACGTCTGGCTGCCAGTACGTTCGCGCTCCTCCTCCGGCGATCTGGCAGCCGCGCGCCTGGTTGGTTCCGTCCGACCAGTCCCACTCCAGCGGGACGGGACCGACGTTCGCGAGCGCCTCGGTCATGTTGGTCGGCATGTTCACGCTCCACGACGGGACCCACTTCGGATTTCCCTCCACGAAGCCCTTCACGTCACCATTCACCCGTTCGAAGAACGCTCGCATGCGCCCCGCGGTGACGAGGTACTTGTCCATGACGAACGCACCGGCGGGGCGAGCGACCGCGATCTCGGTGCAACAGCTCTCGTGCGCCGCGTCGCCCGCGTTGAACTCGCCCTTGCCGCACGTCGCGCCGCCGTGATTCAGCGTGCAGCTCCGGCCCAGCGCGCATTTGCCGTCGTAGGCGCAGCCGTCGCTCGCGCAGTCCCCATGCAGCGTGCAGATCTTGCCGGTCACGCAGAGCGTTCCCGAGGCGCCGCCGCAGTCGATGTCGCTCTCCGTGCCGTTCTTGAGACCGTCGGTGGTCGACGGCGGCTGACAGACGTTCCCGGTGCAGAGCACGTTGTCGCAGTCGGTCAGTGCGAGACATGCCTGCCCGCTCGCGCAAGGCGGAGACAGCGTGCCGCCGCAGTCGATGTCGGTCTCGTCGCCGTTCTTCACGCCGTCGGCGGGGGCGCGCATGATGCACTTGCCGCTGGTACAGATCCGGTCGACGCAGTCCGCGGACTTCTTGCAGCCCTTGCCGATGCCGCAGGCAGCGGCCTTGCTGCCGCCGCAGTCGATGTCGGTCTCGTCCGCGTTCTTCGCGCCGTCGGTGGGGGAGGGCGCCTGACAGATCCCGCCCGTGCAAACGCCGCTGTTGCAGTCCTTCGCCGCCTTGCAGGTCTTGCCGTCCTCACACGGCTTCGAGACGCTGCCGCCGCAATCGGAGTCGGTCTCGTCACCATTCTTCACGCCGTCCGAACCGCTCGCGGGCCGGCACAGCTTGTCGGGACCACAGACGTTCGACGAGCAGTCGGCGCCGGTCGCGCAGGTCTTGGGGGGCTCGACCTGCCCGTCGGGCAGCGCGCCATCGGGGAGCGCCCCCGAGGTACCGCCCTCCTCGTTACCGGCTCCAGCCGCCGCGTCGGTGGGGGTCGAGCTGCACGCCACGACCGGCGCGATGGCGAGACCTGCGAGACAGAGAACACTGACGATGACGGATCGGTCGAAGTTGCGCATGGAGCTCCAGGGCACGAAAGTGCACTCTCAGAGTACCGGCTCGGCGCGTCTTCATCCGGTCGATCGACGTCGTCCAAACGCATGACGACGTCGGCGCAAGACCCACACCAGCGCTCGCCGACGCGTCGCCGACGCTCTTCGACGCTCGCGCAGCGCCCTTACTCCGCCAGCGCGTCGACCAGGCGGGGAACGTCTTTCTCCGCGACCGAGCAGAGCGCCACGCGGAGGGCGCCCTTGGCCGGAACCACGAAGACCCCCTTCTCCTTCATGCGGAGCGCGCGGTCGTGGGCGTCGTCGGTGAAGACCGTGACGAAGAAGCCGCCCTCGTAGCGCGGGTACACGAGGCCCTTGGCCTTCGCTGCGACGTTGAACGCGGCGACGCGCGCGCCCAGGAGCGTCTTCAGCTCGTCGCGCTCCGCGTCGCTCGACCTCGCGAGCGCCGGATCGGTGAGGAGCTTCGTCACCGCGCGCATGCCGCCGCGCGAGCAGTTCGACCACGTGCCCCGGCTCGAGTAGCTGAACGCGGCGTCGGTACCCGCGCGCTCCTTCGCGTCCGGCACGCACCCGACGATCGCGCCCACGCGCAATCCGTAGTGCGTGAAGGTCTTGGACGCGCTCCACGCGAACGCGAGGCCCACCTTGCCGAGTAGCGGGCGGAGCTCCTTCAAGAAGGCGCGCGGATCGGGGCGCGCCGCGTACGCGATGTACGCGGTGTCGACGAGCAGCGTGATCGGCGCCTGGCCCGCGTGCGCCAGGAGGCGCTCGACCACCGCGCGCCACTCCTCGGGCGCCATCGAGTAGCCGGTCGGGTTGTGGCAGGGATCGTTGAGGAAGATCAGCGAGCGGCGCTGCGCCTTGATCTGCCGCTCCAGCGCGCCGTCCAGCGCGTCGGTGTCGAGCTTGCCCGCAGCGTCGAACATGGTGAAGGTCGCGAGCTTGCGATCCGACTCGTCGCACAGCGTCTGGTACGGGCCCCAGAAGAAGCTCGTGGTCAGCAGCGACTGCCCCGGCTCGAGGTAGTTGGCGATCGCGTGGCGTAGCGCTCCGGTTCCGCCGGGCGTGGCCGCCGCGACGGCGGAGGCGCGCATCTCGGGCTCGTCGCGGAAGAGATCGTCGCTCACCGCCGCCAGGAAGTCGGGCGTGCCCGCGATGGGCGCATACGGCGCCCACTCCTCGGCCGGCACGTCGTGCACGGCGCGCGCGGCGGAGGGCAGGATGGCGAGCTTGCCGTCGTCGTCGAGGAGCGAGCCGACAGTGGCGTTCACGATCGACTCGCCGCGCCCCTTGCGCGCGAGCGCCTCCTTGTTCAAGGCGAAGATCGGATCGTCTGACGGCCGGCCCTGGTGCGACGGGATGACATGGAGCATCGAAGCAGGGTGCTACCGCTCGCGCGACGGCGCGTAAACCCTCACGCGAACTCGGCGAGGATCTCGTCCGCCTTCTCCACCGTGAAATAGAGACCGCGAGCGTAGAGCCGGACCCGGTCGATCTCGGACAGGTCGCCCTCCCGGCCGAGCGTGGCCTGGGCCAGCAGGATGGCCGCGCTCACGCTGACGTTCAGGCTCTCCACGAAGCCCCGCATCGGTACGCGCACGCGCCGGGTGCACGCCGCCGCGAGCTCGGCCGCGATGCCGTCGCGCTCGTTGCCGAGGACGATGCCGAGGCGCGGGATCGACGCGAGATCGTGGGGCGAGAGCTCGCCGTCGGGGTGGGCTGCGACCAGCTCGAGGCCGTCGGCGCGCAGGCTCGTCACGATGTCGCCGACGTTCCGCCAGCGATGCAGATCGACCCATTTCTCCGAGCCCTTCGACACGCTCGGCGCCGCCAGGAAGCGCTCCAGGCGCTCGATCACGTGGACGAACTGCACGCCGAACGCCTCGCAGGAGCGCAGCACCGCCGCGCCGTTGTGGGGATCGTGCGGGGCGTCGAAGACCACCTGCACACTGCTGAGGCGGTTGCCGATCACGTCCCGCAGCCGCTGCGCGCGGCGGTCGAGCACCAGCGGCTCGAGCAGCTCGATCACCCGCTTCGGATCGAGCTGCTCGACCCGTTTGATGAGCGACGGCAGCATCTCGGGGCCCGAGACCACGCCTGGGGTGTGACGACGCATTGGGTAAGACCGCGTACTTGGACCACAAATGGGCGGTTTGTCCAGGGGGCGGGTAGAGTAAACGGTCCCGGAGGCCGGGGCATCGAACGAACGACACCCCGCCCTCGTCCAACGAAAGCAGCATGGAGGACCGAAGCTCGAGCACGATGCTCCCGCCCGTCCGACGCCGACGGCGCCGTGACTGGGCACGCATCGTCGCGCGCGTCCTCTGCGTGATCTTCGCGCTCGCCGGCCTCATCCCGGTCGGCGTCGGCCTCCTGACGCGCACCCGCTGGGCCCGCGGCCTCGCCACCCACGAGACGCAGAAGCTCATCGCGGGGTACGGCGTGAACGCCAGCTACGAGCTGGAGCTCAACCTGTGGCCGCTCAGCGCCACCCTCCGCAACGTGCGCGTCGAGGCGAGCGACGGCGGTACGCCCTTCCTCACCGCCCGCCGCGCCAGCGCGAGGCCGAAGATCTTCGGGCTGCTCGCGGGCAAGCTCGTCATCGACACCATCGAGATCGAGCAGCCCAACGCGCGCGTGGTGCTCAAGGGCGGTCAGCTGCAGAACCTCGCGCTCACGCTGCCCGAGACCAAGAAGAGCACCGCGCCGTTCAAGCCGCCGTTCTCGGTCGTGTCGGCGAGCGAGGCCGAGGTCGACGTCGATATCGACGGCATCCGCGTCACCGGCCACGAGATCGACGCCGACGTCACGAGCGACGACGACGGCGAGGGCGGCGCCGCCTTCGAGGTCGCGCTGCGCGTCGCGCTGGCCAAGGGTCGCCGCGTCCGCACGCTCGAGCCCGCCGCGGATGGAAAGGCCGCGGAGTACGCGGTCGACGAGGACACGCTGTGCCGCATCGACGCCCGCGCGCGCATCGAGCCGAAGCGCATCCTGGTGCGCCGCTTCTCCACGTACGGCGCCGCCGACCTCGATCCTGCGGAGGAGACCGGGCTGGGCTGCGACGTCTCGAAGGACGACGTCCGCTACGTCGAGCTCTCGCTCGGTCACCTCGCGGTCACGCTCCCCAAGGCGCCAGGCGATCTCCCCAACCTCGACGGCCACGTGCGCGTGCGAGGGCCGCTCGGTCTCGCGAACCGCATGCCCGATCTCCCCGAGATCAAGGGCTGGGCGATGGTCGATGCGGAGCTGCGCTACACGCCCGAGACGCCCATCCCCGACATGGCCGGACGCCTCGAGGTGAAGGACGTGAAGGTCGATCGCTACAATTTCGCGCAGTCGATCACCAGCGACTTCACCGTGCGCCGCAGCGTGTTCGCGAGCCCGCACACCCACGTCGAGATCGCCGACGGCACCGTCGACATCACCGACCTCGAGGCGCAGCCGCTCGCCAAGGGCATGCCGGTGAAGGCCGCGAAGATCGACGCCGCGAACGCGAGCTTCACCTCGCTGATGCGGCAGCTCAGCTTCGCCCGCTGGCCGCACGTCACCTGGGATCTCGACGAGGTGAAGGTCAGCAACTTCCACGGCACCGTCGATCCGCTGCACTTCGATGGCGACCTCCTCGGCAACACCAAGAACCTCGCGGTCTTCGATCTCCCGACCGACGATCCGAACCGCTCGCGCGCGGTAGGCACCAAGGAGGGTCACTTCACTGGCAAGATCGCGGTGCGTCCCGACTCGCTGCAGTTCCAGCAGGTCAACGTGCGCACGTCGCGCAGCACCATCGACCAGCTGTTCGTCTCGATCGGCTTCCACGAGGTGATCCACATCGAGATCCCGCACGCCAAACTCGACATCGCCGACGTCTCTCCCCTCGGAAACGTGAAGATGGCGGGGGTCGCCGAGGTCAGCCTCAGCGTGAAGGGGCCGTTCAGCAATCCCCACCTCGAAGGCGACATCGCGGGCATCACCAACTTCGAGATCGGCGATCTCCCGTTCGGCAACGTCACCGCCGGCCACGTCACGCTCAGCGACAAGCGCTACCTCGATCTCCGCGAGATCCACGCGGTGAAAGGAAAGAGCAACTTCGACGTCAGCACCGGCCGCCTGGACTTCGGCGGCCAGGCGAGCATGCAGCTCGACGCCCAGGTGTCGACGAAGAGCCTCGACGTGCGCGACTTCTTCAACGTCTTCAAGCTCGACGAGGATCCGCGCTTCAAGGAGATCGAGGGCACGCTCGAGTCGAACGCCCGCCTCCACCTCGCGCTCGGTGGGCCCGAGGACAAGTGCGGCGGCGGCTATCTCGACGTCCAGGCCTCGGTCAACGCGCGCAACCTGAACCTGATGGGCGAGCACTTCGACGATGGCCACGCCGACTTCGAGTACCGCTGGCTCGATCAGAAGGCGGGCATCGAGGGCGCGGAGATCGACGTGCGCTCGCTCTCGCTCACCAAGGTGAAGCGGGAGGGCCGCGCGCCGCTCGGCTCGGTGCTGGGCTCGCTGTCGGTGCACAAGGGCGGCGACCTGCGCGGCAACCTGGTGCTCCAGAGCTTCCCGCTCGGCCGCACCGACCTCATGGGCTCGGTGGCGCCGAAGATCGAGGGCGCGGCCTCGGGCGTGGCGCGTCTGGGGGGCACGATCTCGGCGTACGACGTCGACATGGACCTCGACATCACGCCGGTGCGCATCCTGGGCGCGCCCTTCGGCGGCTCGGACCTGCACGTGGGCATCGTGCAGCTCCCCTCGAAGTCGAAGGTCGTCGGCAAGACCGCGTGCGGCGCGCCGATCAGCGCCCCCTTCGACAAGGAGTCGTGGGGCAAGGACAGCTCGGTCCAGGGCTCCTACACCGTGGATGGGGCGCTGTTCGGCGGTCAGGTGAAGCTCGCGAACGTGGTGGTCACGAAGCAGAAGTCGCCGGTCCTCACGGGACGGATCGCGCTCCAGCGCTTCGACCTCGGTCCGCTCGGCAAGCTGCTCGTCACCGACGCCGAGGCCGACCCCTCGAACGACGTCGCCGCGAGCGCGCTGGGCGGCGAGCTCACCGGCGAGGTGGTCATCGACCGCATCTCGGCCGACGACATCGCCCATGCCAAGGGGCACTTCACGCCGCGCGCGATGCGCATCACCCGCGGCGGCCAGGCGCTCTCGCTCCGCACCTCGCCGTCGAGCGCGCCGGGCGCGCCGCTCGGTCCACCCATCGTGATCGCGCTCTCGGATGACGACCTCACGCTCCCGCCTGTCACGTTCGATCTCGCGGCGCCCAACGGCTTCAAGGGCGCGTTCGCGGTGAAGGGCGCGGTGAGGAAGGTCACCCGCAGCGCCGAGCTCGCGCTCGAGGCCGAGCTGTCGCCCATCGATCTCGGGATCCTCGTGGGCATCGTCCCGCGCATGACGCGCGCGCTCGGTACGCTCACGGGCTCGGTGAAGCTGCGCGGCAAGGCCACCCAGCCCGAGTTCGACGGCCAGCTCAAGGTGCGCGGCGGCGAGTTCGCCTTCAAGGGGCTGCCGGGCGGCATCACCGACGTCGAGATCGACATGATCGCCGACGAGAACCAGGCGCAGGTCACGCGCGCCACCGGCCACTTCCTCGGCGGCGACGTGGGCATGACCGCGCGCATGCCGCTCAAGGGTGGCTCTCTGGGTATCGCCGAGGCGACGGTGAGCGGGCGCCAGCTCTTCCTCTCGCCGCAGGAGGGCGTGAAGGCCACCGTCGACGCGGATCTCCAGGTCTCGCTCAACCCGAGCGCCGCCACCAGCCAGGGCCGGCTGCCGTTCGTGGGGGGCGAGGTCAACATCACCTCCTTCGAGTACACGCGCCCCATCACCGTCGACCTCACCGGCTTCCGCGGGGCGAAGCGCACCGTGATCGAGAGCTACGACCCCACGCTCGACTCCGTGGTGCTCGGCTTCGACGTCCGCTCGCGCGTGCCGCTGCGCATCCGCAACAACCTCGTCGAGGGGCAGCTCGCCATCGATCCCCGCGGCCTCCGCGTCACCGGCACGAACCAGCGCATCGGCCTGCGCGGAGAGATGAGCACGCTCACCGGCGGGCACGTGCGCGTGTTCGCGAACGACTTCGAGGTGCAGAAGGGCACGATTCGCTTCGACGACCCGACGAAGATCGTCCCCCACGTCGACATCACCGCCGTCACCGAGTACCGCCGCTACAACAACACCCTCTCCAGCGCCGGCGCCGGAGGCACCGGCGGCGCGAGCACCAGCAGCGGCGGTGTCACCAGCGGCGGCCAGGGCGGCGCGCTGTGGCGCATCACGCTCCACGCCTACGGCGACGCCGACGACCTCAAGATCGACATGACCAGCGATCCGGCGCTCTCGCGCGAGGACATCTTCTTCCTTCTCACCATCGGCCTCACGCGCGCCGAGGTCGATCAGGTGCGCGCCGGCTCGGTGTATGCGAGCGCGGCGTTCGAGGCCATCGGCACCGTGAGCGGCGTGGATCGCGCGGTGAAACAGGCCATTCCCGTGATCGACGACTTCCGCCCCGGCACCGCGTACTCGCCGCGCACGGGGCGCGTCGAGCCGAACATCACGGTGGGCCGGCGTCTGGGCGAGAATGTCCGCGCGCGGCTCACCAGCGGGCTCGCCGAGGATCCGCAGCTGCGCTCCACGATCGAGTGGCGCCTCGGTCGATCGTTCACCGTGGAGCCCTCGTACGACCGCATCAACACGGTGTCGTCGAGCAACGTCGGCAACTTCGGCATCGACTTCCGCTGGCGCCTCGAATTCAACTGATCCGGAACATCGCGCGGGTGGCGCTGTCCGCGGGGGGACATGCGCCATCCCGCCTGGGCACTCCTGGTCTTCTCGTCCGGTCTCAGTCTCAGTCTCATCGCGTGCGGGAGCCCGGAGCCGGAGGTGGCGAAGAAGGCTGCCACGCAGCCGCTACCGCTGAAGTCGATGCGGCTCTACGAGACCGGCGTCGGCTACTTCGAACGCTCCGGGGCCATCGGCGACCGCGCGCTGACCTCGCTTCCGGTGCCGGCGGGCCACCTCGATGACGCGCTGAAGTCGCTGGTCGTCCTGAACGGAGGCGGCGGCGGCACGGTCACGGGGATCGCCTTCGCCAGCAGCGTCACGCGCGCCACCGCCCGCTCGCGCGCCGGGCTGCCGGCCGATCCCGATCATCCGATCGGCTTCAAGGATCTCCTCGTGAGCATGAAGGGCGAGCTCGTCACCGTCTCGGTGCGCGGCGCCACCGGCGCCTCCGCGGGCCGCGTGATCGAGGTCACCGAGGAGCTCGACGAAGTCACCATGCGCGCGCACGCCCTCCGCGAGTCGAAGAGCGAGAAGGAGCCGAGCGCCCCGCCGACGGAGCTGAAGCGCCTGACCGTCACGCTGCTCACCGACAAGGGCGAGGTGATGATCGTCGACGCGCAGGACATCCTCAAGATCCGCCCGGCCAATGCCGAGTTCGCGGGGCGCCTCGACGCCGCGCTCGACGCGCTCTCCACCCGTAGCGCTCAGAACGCGCGGCCGCTCGCGCTCCTCGGCGACGTGCGCGGGAGCGTGACCTTCGGGTACATCGCGGAGACGCCGATCTGGCGCTCCACGTATCGCCTCATCGTCGCGCCCGGTGTCAAGGACGGCGCCCAGCTCCAGGGCTGGGCGCTCGTGCACAACGACACCGACGAGCGCTGGCAAGGGGTGCATCTCGAGCTCGTGAACGGCGAGCCCGACTCGTTCCTCTTTCCGCTCGCCGCGCCTCGCTATGCGCGGCGCACCCTCGTCGAGCCGGAGTCGCCGCTGTCGACGCAGCCGCAGCTCCAGGGCACGACCGCCGATGCTCTGTGGGGCGATCATCTCGACCTGATGGCCACGGGGACGGGCAGCGGGCAGGGCTACGGCTCGGGGCAAGGTCGCCTGAGCGGCTCGCATGCGGCGCGGGCGCCGAGCGTGCGCATGGGCTCGTCGATCGTGACCGACACCAAGAGCAGCTCGGTGCTCTCGGTCGGTAACCTCGCCGACCTGGCGCCGGCTCAGGGCGTCGAGAACGGCGCGCAGTTCGTGTATGCGGTGCCTGGGTCGTTCGCGCTCGACGCGCATGCCTCGGCGCTGGTGCCGTTCCTGAGCAAGCCGGTGCAGACGGAGAACATCGCGTTCTTCGGGTCGCCGAGCAGCAGCGCGCGCGCCGCGGTGCGGTTCGTGAACAGCACCGGTCAAACGCTCCCCGCGGGCACGCTCGCGGTGTTCGGCGCGGGCGGGTTCGCCGGCGAGACGCTCCTCGATCGCCTGAAGCCAGGCGAGCGTCGCTTCCTGCAGGTCGGCAATGACCTCGATGCCGAGGTCACGGCGAAGGACGGCGACCGCAAGGAGGAGTCGAAGCGCCTCACGTTCTCCAAGGATCGCCTCGAGGAGCACTTCCTCGCGACCTCGAAGCTGGGGTGGGAGCTCGAGAACCGCGGCGGCGCGGCGCGCACGTTCTACGTGGGGCTCGCTGCCGATCGCAACGCGAAGGTGACGGGCACCGATCGCGTGGACTTCGACGAGGCCACGGGGCGCCCGGTCGTGGTGTTCGACGCGCCGCCCAAGAGCAAGGCGCTACGCTCGTTCGTGGTGGTCGAGGGGCTCTCGCGGTCGACGCCGATCGATGGCCTCACCGGCAAGCTGGTGCGCGATCTCCTCCAGAAGGCCACGCTCCCGCCCGCGGAGCTCGCGGTCCTCACGCAGGCCGAGCCGCGCATCCGCGCGCTCGAGGCGGAGCACGCGAGGTCCGCCGAGGCCGACAAGGTGGCGGCTACCGTGCAGCATGATCTCGAGCGCCTGCGCGAGCACCTCAAGGCCCTCGGCGGCGGCGAGAAGGGGGCCGGCGCCGGCGCGGGCAGCGCCGCGGCGCCGCTCGTCAAGCGGGTGATCGACGCGGAAGATCGCCTCGAGGGCTCGCGCAAGAACAAGGAAGCTGCGGCCAAGGAGCTCGACCGGAAGCGCGAGGCGGTTCGCGAGGCCCTGGGCAAGCTCGGTCCTCGCTAGCTTTGTCCTGCACCTCGGTCACGAGGCGAGGCACGAGGTGTGCTCGACACGCTGTACATGCCGAGCTCGGTGACGTGGCGCGCCCTGGGACTATCCCTTTCTTTCCTCGTTGGAGCGTGCTCGAGCAGCAACGCGGCGTCCGCCCCCGATGCCTCGACAGATGGGGTTTCGGGGCCCCAGGGTGGGGGCGCGTGCAATCTGCGTCGGAGTGGTCTCGCGTTTGCGGATCCGGCGTGTGAGGCGTGCATGCAGACCTCGTGCTGCGAGGCGACGCTCGCATGCTTCTCGGGGAATCAGGACTGCGTGGACCTTCGAACGTGCCTCCTCGCGTGCCCCGATGATCCTGGCGGCGTGGTCTTGCCGATTGTTGGCGGCGGCGATGGCGGCGGCGGCGGCACAGGCGATGGAGGCGGCGGCGGACGTCCTCTATAATTAATGAGGAAATTGGCTTATCATCGATAAACAATATATAGTCGTGTGCACGCAAACCCGCTGCTGCACCCGGGTTACCGGGATATACTTTGGCTAAAAAGTATTGATGCTTAGCAGAATCGAAATTTATCTCCGTACCAATGCCCGTCTTTAATGCAATGGCAGTTGTTCTCTGTTGTGCTAATAATTTCCCTGTACTAAATAGTATTGCCAGGCTTAAAAAAAAGAGTTTGCCACAATGATTCATTACTTGTTTTTTTCTGTGTAAATGTACTAGAGTTCTAAATCTTTAAGATACCCAGTAAAGGGTATTAATGCTTTTAGTAAAAACGTTTAATTTTATAAAAATAAATATTTTATGTTCTGCTATAAAAAAATTTTAGGCCTCTGTTGTATAATGATAAATGTCACGTTGCCCTTAGTTGCCCAAAAAACAATTGTGGTGGCACAGCCTGTGGTTACAAATGTACCCGCTGCATTTGGAGGAGTGGTAAATGATGCAGATGTTAAGTTATCTGTTACCAACGATGGGCGTTTTGCGCTGGCTTATACAGACCATGAAGCAAAGGCTTGGAAACTGCCTGAGGGAGAATTGATATACCGTCATCAAAATGCGAAGGATAGAATTAAAGGAATGTTCCTTACAACGGACGGTCGCTATTTGTACACTACTTCAAAAAGAGAAGCGGCCGATGCTGAAACAGGGGAGCTTTTACAGGATGGTATATTAAGAGATTCAATAGTAGATGGCACTTATAACATACAGAGAGATGGTCTCACATTAAAAACAATGCCACTAGAATTACAATCTTCTTTAAGCAAGTCAGGTTCGTCTCCACTGTGGGTTAAAAGGCCTGATTATGATAACAAGGATTACAATGAATATATAACGCTACGTGCAATGGCACCGGATGAAGCTAGACCCGGCAATTACCTGATGGTTTATAGTCAGCAATTTTACGGAAGTAGAAAATGGATAGAAGAAAATTTGAAAACTTCTTTTAAGGAGACTAGGCAAACTCAGAAAGAAAGTGGAGCTAATCAAAGAGATTTTCATATCGCTTCTTATAGCGCAGCTAGTGGAAAAGCTGAATACCTTGGCAAACTAATGGATGGGGTTGAATATATAAATTATGGCGGAGTAGACAAAATAAACATTTCCGCTACGGACAATATTGTTTTGGTAAGTTTATACAAAGACAGCGTAACCTATCATGCATATAGCAGCACAGGTAAACCATTGTGGACAACACCATATATCTATTACAATGGAGATCTTCACTTTGATCAAAATGGCAATATGGTTACCAGGGAGCAAAATAAAAATACAGAAGAGGCAATAGCCGTGCGTAACACTGAAACAGGAATTTTATTAACCAGATATTTATTACCAGGTACTCCATACCAAATGCAACTAATACCCGCTTGGGGAATGATGGCAATGGTAAGTAAAACCAAGGATGGTAATCTAGCCATTACATTGCATAACGCCGAAACGGGTGAACAGATGATAACACTTACTGACAATGATGCTGCTGCTTCCTTTGCTACAAAGTACAAGGCTGATGCTGCTGCAAGGCTGGCAAAAGAAGAAGCGCTTGCGGCGAGAAGAAGTGCCTATTGGGCCGAAGTAAATAGACTTAATGCAGAAGCAGAACGAGCAGCTTTTATAAAAAACGCTGCAGCAGCGGCAGAGCACGCTAAAAACTGGCAGATTTGTCCAAAGTGTAATGGGAAAGGCTATTTCACCAATTATGGGTATTCTTCAGGTAGTAGCACCACAACTTCTTCGGTCCGCCAAAACACAATTACGGGGGAACGATATGTAATGAGTGAGACCAAAACCATAGGAGGCGGCTCATACAGCACAACAGTGACTTGTAGCAAGTGCCGTGGAAACAGAGAAGTGAGGACCTTTTTTTAATCTGTTGGATATGTACTCACCAAACAGATGATGTAATTAGTTCCCCTACTAGCGCAGAGTTCTTGCGCAGATATGCAGACTAGCAAAGTGCGGAAGTGTATCTGTGCGGCATATATTTCTTTTGCCTTCGCCTTTATTGGTCTTCGCAGATATCTTCGAT
>JAYTBL010000943.1:0-6886 GCA_043736975.1 Polyangiaceae bacterium | reverse complement strand
CGCGCAACGCCAGCACCACGACGACCGACATGCGGGCGAACGCACGAATGTTCCGCGCGCTCTCGTCGGCGACGACCCTTCGGTAGGGTTCCCCGACGCGAACGAGCACCTCGTGCCGGATCAGGTCGTCCTTCGTGGTCACGTGCAGCGCGTTCAGCGCGCTCGGGGCGGGACTTCGTTGGTCGATCGGATCGAGGCGAAAGGTCTCGATGCTCTCGATGATCTTCCCTTCAGGCTCCGGATCCGCCACGGCAATCGTGGTCAGCTCGTACGGGGGAGTACGAGCTGATGATGGAAACAGGCGCCGCCTCTTCCGCCGCTGAGTCGCGCGCCGCGCCTCCGACGAGAAAGAACACGACCATTGCCGGGCCGAGGACCGACGGATTGCAGCGCCTGATTGCCGCTGGCACAGCTGAGCTTCATGCTCGAAGCGCCGGCATGCCGGTGGGCTAGGCGACTTCCTCCCCAGCATCAACGACTGCGCCCTCACCTGCACGCAGACCTCGCCGCTTCATGAGCGCCATCGAGCGCCCGTCACGTGACAGGTCACATGTCCCGGGTCGCGACACAGTCAACCTGTTGACTTTATGATGAATCTCGGCGCGCGAGCCGCGTCTGACCCGCATGACCAGACGCTGACATTCTCGTCGCTTTGCCATTCTGCTCACGCTCTTCGCCGTGGGCATCGCGCCCGCTCTCGCCCACGCCAACGAAACCAGGCCGGCACCGGCCGCGCCGAACGCGCGCTGGGACAAGGTCGGCGAGCGACCCGTCGACGGAAAGGTCGATCACGCCGCGATCGTCGTCGGCCGTGACGACGGGAAGTTCGACGCGATCCAGATCAGGGTCGAGGGCAGCTCGCTCGTGATGCTCGACATCAAGGTGACGTTCGGCAACGGCGAGACCTTCGAGCCGAAGACGCGCCTCGTCTTCGACAAGGACTCCAGGTCACGAGTCATCGATCTCCCTGGCAACACCCGCAACATCAAGCGCGTCGACTTCAAGTACGCAAACCTCCCCGGTGGAGGAAAGGCCCAGATCGAGCTCTGGGGAAAGTCGTAGTCGAAACGCTCGCGTACTACGGCGTCGCGGCGTGCACGTGGCCGCGGGGCTGCTCGTGGTTCGGCGCCGGCAGCGCGACGGGAGCCGCGCTCTCGTGCGCCGCCTTGTCGGCCGCCTTCGGCGTCTCGACCATCACGAAGCCGTCGGCGTTGGGCGTGAAGCTCGGGTCGCTGGTATCGACGGGCGCGGACGTCATCGACGGCGGCGAGGAAGGAGTCGAGGCGCAACCGGCGGCGAGGGCGAGAACAGCGAAGAGGAAGGTGAAGAGCATTGTGTGGGGTTGGACGGCCCACATCCGCGCTTGTTCGTTATTTCTACCGTTCCAGCTCCAGCGGACGTCAGCCCCGCCTTCTCAGTCACAACGGACGGGCGTGACGAGCAGCCCCGGCTGCGGCTGCTGCTCGAAGATCCCCTCGGGCAGCGGTGGGTTCCAGCTCACGTCCTTGTAGCGCAGGTCGAGCTCCTGGTTCTTGTCGGGGACCGCGATGCGAATGCGCCGCGGCAGCTCGGCCTCGCAGAGCGGCCCGCTCGGCGGGATCGGCGGATCGATCCCGTCGGCGTCAACCCGCTCCTTCGCCATCGGCGACTTCGAATGGCCGTCGAACGAGGCCGTGTAGAGCGTCTGCCCGTACTGCTTGACCTTCACGCCCACCACGCGCATCCGCTGCTCGGCCCAGGGCTTGCGAAAGTCGGCGGGCGTGGGCGCCATGCGGATCTCCTCCACGGCGTCGCGCGTCCCGGGGATGGTCACGACGTAGTAGCCGTCGCCGTCCCACTCCACCGTCCCGGGGTTGACGTGCTTCAGCACCGGCGCGCGCCCGAGCAGCATGTCGACGAGCACGTTGGGCGGCATCGGAACGGTCGTGAAGCGCGCGATGTTGCACGCGCTGGCCTCGCCGACCGAGAAGCGCTTCTCGCGCATGTCGGTGAAGGCGAAGCGTGCTCCGTCGCTGGTGAGGGTGGCCAGACTGATCCCGAACGAGCTCACGAGATCGATGCGCACGCGCGAAGGCGAGGCGGCGTAGAGCAGCGCGTCACCGCGCAGCGAGCCGCTGAACACCACGGCGTAGCTACGGGAGACCTCGAAGCTCGCGCCAGCCTGCACGCCGTTGCAAGGGGCGAGCGTGGCGCGCATGCGTTCGATGGCGGAGGCGGCGGTTGGCAGCTGCGACGGCGGAGGCGGCAGCCCGCAGCCTCCGAGGAGCGCGACGGTGCCGAGGAGCAAGGACTCGAGGTGAAGTGACCTTCGCACGGCTCGACCGTATCACGGCAGACGCGGCGATTCGCGGGGCCGGACCGCTACCCGCGGACATCGCGGCCGCGTTCGGCGCTCGATGAAGCTCCTGCTAGACACTCATGTCCTGCTCTGGGCAGCGACCGATCCGGATCGGTTGCAGGCCGAGGTACGAGCAGCCCTGGCGGACCGCTCGCACGACGTGCTCGCGAGTATCGTCAGCGCGTGGGAGATTGCGATCAAGCAATCGCTGGAGCAGCTCGAGCTCCCAAAGCCTGCGGAGGAGTGGCTGCCCGACGTATTGCGGCGCTCCGGCTTTGAAGTCCGGAGCTGGGTCTTGCCGATCCGTACGCACGACGGTGCGCTCGCGGCATACGGCGTGCCCCTGCTCAGAGCGTGAAGATGGTCGGCGCACCGGTGCGGGCTCTTCACGTGGATGCCCGAAAGCGCACCCCGCGCGCCTCGTCGGCGAACACCGTCGCCAGCGCCGAGCGCGGCACGCCCTGGCGGAAGAACAGCGCCGCGAAGTGAGGCGGCGGCGCCGGACGCAGCGGGACGATCGCCAGCCCATCCTCGAGCTGGCGCGGCGTCGGGAGCACCGCGAGCGCCAGGCCTGCGCGCACCACCGAGAGCACCGTCGCCACCGCGTCCGCCTCGAGCACGATGCGCGGCGACACCCGGGCGCGCGCGAACAGCGCGTCCGCCAGGCCCCGCGCGCGCAGCGAGCGCGAGAGCAGCGCGAACGGCTCGTCCTCCAGATCGCGAAGCGACGCCGACGCCTCCCCCGCCAGCCGGTGGTCGCGCGGTACCACCAGCGCGAGGCGCCCCTCGAGCAGCGGCTCGGTGTCGAGCCCCGGCGCGCGCACCGGCAGGAGCCCGAGCCCGACGTCCGCCTTGCCCTCCATCACCAGCCGCTCCACTCGCCGCGACGGCCCTTCGTGCGCGATCACCCGCACCCCCGGATGCTTGCGCAGCACCGACGCCACCGCCGGCACCACGATCCCCGAGGTCATGCTCGGCAGGTAGGCCACGCGCAGCTCCCCCACCTCGCGCCGCGCCAGCGCGTCGAGCGCGCGCTGCCCCGCGGCGACGTCCTCCACCGCGCGCGAGGCGTAGGTACGGAACAGCTCACCGGCCGACGTCAGCCGCACCCCACGGCCGCGCCGCTCGAAGAGCGCGGCGCCGAGCTCCTCCTCGAGCTCCTTGATCTGCTGCGAGACCGTGGGCTGCGAGATGTGCAGCCGCCGCGCGGCGCGCCCGAAGTGCGAGCCCTCCGCCGCAGCCAGGAAGTACCGGAGGTGGCGGAGCTCCATGACCGATAGGTATCAGCTATCGATTAGATTCGAGCAAACGTCTGTTGATCCGGGCCCACAAGCCCCACGATGTCCTCATGAGTGACGGCAGCATCCCCACCGTGAAGGCCTCCGACCTCCTCGTGCAGGCGCTCGAGGCGGAGGGGGTGAAGGTCATCTTCGGCCTCCCTGGCGAGGAGAACCTCGACCTCGTGGAGTCGCTGCGCACCTCGAGGATCCGCCTGGTGCTCACGCGCCACGAGCAGGCGGCCGGCTTCATGGCCGCGACCTGGGGCCGCCTCACCAGCCACGCGGGCGTCGCGCTCTCCACGCTCGGGCCCGGCGCAACGAACCTCGTCACCGCGGCGGCGTTCGCGCAGCTCGGCGGCATGCCGATGCTGATGATCACCGGCCAGAAGCCGCTGCGCGCCGGCAAGCAGGGCCACTTCCAGATCGTCGACGTGGTGGGGATGATGCGCCCCATCACCAAGCTCACCCGCTCGCTCGCCGAGCCAGACGCCATCCCTGCCCGCGTCCGGGAGGCCTTCCGCCGCGCCGAGTACGAGCGCCCCGGCGCGGTGCACCTCGAGCTCCCCGAGGACGTCGCGCGCGAAGAGTCCTCGCCCGGCGCGCGCGCCTACCCGCCGAGCTTCGAGCGGCGTCCCGTCGCCGACGAGCGCGCCGTCGCCCGCGCGGTGGAGGCCATCGAGGACGCGAAGCGCCCGCTCCTCATGATCGGCGCCGGCGGCAACCGCAAGGACACGTCGCGGATGCTGCGCGCGTTCGTCGATCGCACCAACATCCCCTTCTTCACGACGCAGATGGGCAAGGGCGTGGTCGACGAGCGCCACCCCGGCTGGCTCGGCACCGCCGCGCTCTCCTCGGGCGACATCGTGCATCGCGCCATCGAGCAGGCGGACTGCATCATCAACGTCGGCCACGACGTGGTCGAGAAGCCGCCCTTCGTCATGCGCCGCGGCCTCGCCGGCGCGAGCGATCCCACGGTCGTGCACATCGACTTCTCGCCGGCCGAGGTCGACGCCGTCTACGCGCCGCAGATCGAGGTCACGGGCGACATCGCGAACGCCATCTGGCGCCTGTCGGAGGCGGTGTCGCCGCAGGCGCACTGGGACCTCACCGGCTTCGACTCCGCGCGCGCCGCGCTGCTCGAGCACCTGGGCCGCGAGGCCGACGATGACCGCTTCCCCATCCACCCGCCGCGCCTCGTCGCCGAGGTGCAGGGCGCGATGGGCGACGAGGGAATCGTCTGCCTCGACAACGGCATGTACAAGCTTTGGTTCGCCCGCTACTTCCGCGCGCGCTCGCCGAACACGCTGCTCCTCGACAACGCGCTCGCCACCATGGGCGCGGGCCTCCCCTCGGCGATCGCCGCCAAGCTCGTGCACCCGGATCGCCAGGTGCTCGCGGTGGTGGGCGACGGCGGCCTCATGATGAGCGTGCAGGAGCTCGAGACCGCGGTGCGCCTGGAACTCGATCTCACGGTCCTCGTCGTGCGCGACGACGCTTATGGCATGATCCGCTGGAAGCAGGCCGAGATGGGCCTGCCGGACCATGCGATGACCTTCGGCAACCCCGACTTCGTGGAGCTGGCAGAGGCGTTCGGCGCCCACGGACACCGCGCGACCTCTGCCGCAGAGACGGGAGAGCTCCTCCGGACATGCCTCGCCGCGAAGGGCGTCCACGTCATCGACGTTCCGATCGACTACGAGGCAAACCACCGCGTGCTCGGCGAGGAGCTCCGCCAGCTCTCCGCCTCCCAGGCAGGATGAGGACGACCATGAAAGAGCGCTATCCGTACTTCCTCGCGAACCAGCCGATCGCGGCCCATTTCGCCTCCCCCGAGCATCAGCTCGCGGTCACCGACAAGCACTCGGGCGCGGTGGTGAGCCACGTCGCCATCGCCGGTCCCGACGTGCTCGAGGCCGCGATCGCCGCGGGCTACGCGGCCCGCGCCGCGATGCGCAAGCTCCCGCCGTTCACGCGCAAGGAGATCCTGCTCCACGCGGCGCGGCGCTTCCGCGAGCGCGGCGAGGAGCTCGCGAACATCCTCGCCATCGAGGTCGGCAAGCCGGTGCGCGACGCCCGCGGCGAGGTGACGCGCCTGGTCGAGACCTTCGAGGTCGCAGCCGACGAGGCGCTGCGCCCCGGCGGCGAGATGCTCGGCCTCGAGCTCTCGGAGCGCTCGAAGGGCACGCGCGGAATGGTGAAGCGTGTGCCGGTGGGGCTCTGCTCGTTCATCACGCCCTTCAACTTCCCGCTGAATCTCGTCGCGCACAAGGTCGCGCCCGCCATCGCCGCGGGCTGCCCGTTCGTGCTGAAGCCCTCCGATCGCACGCCGGTGTCGGCGATGGTGATCGGCGAGGTGCTCGCCGAGACGGCGCTGCCACCGGGCGCGTTCTCGATCCTGCCGGTGCCGCTGCCGCACATCGCGCCCTTCATCGAGGATCCCCGGTTCGCGCTGCTCTCCTTCACCGGCTCGGCGAAGGTGGGCTGGGATCTGCGCGCGCGCGCGGGCCGGAAGAAGGTGGTGCTGGAGCTGGGCGGCAACGCGGCGTGCATCGTCGATGCCGATCAGGGGCCCGCGCTCGACGCCGTCGTCGATCGCCTGGTGTTCGGCGCGTTCTACCAGTCGGGTCAGAGCTGCATCTCGGTGCAGCGCATCCTGGTGCACGCGTCGCTCTACGACACGCTCAAGGAGAGGCTGGTCGCGAAGACGCGGGCGCTGGTCTCCGGCGATCCGAAGGACGAAGAGACCTTCATCGGCCCGATGATCGACGAGGCGGCGGCCCGGCGCCTGCACGAGTGGATCGAGGCTGCGCAGGAGCGCGGCGCCACGTTGCTCGCCGGCGGCACGCGGAAAGGCGCGCTGCTCGAGGCCACGCTCCTCGAGGACGTCCCGCACGACGTCGCGCTCTACGCCGAGGAGGCCTTCGGCCCGGTGGCGGTCCTCGAGCGCTTCGCCTCCTTCGAGGACGCGCTCCGCATCACGAACGACAGCGACTACGGCCTCCAGGCCGGCCTCTTCACCAACGACCTCGAGCACGCGATGCGGGCGTGGGACGAGCTCGAGGTGGGGGGCCTGATCGTGGGCGACATCCCGAGCTTCCGCGTCGACAACATGCCTTACGGCGGCGTGAAGGGCTCGGGCTTCGGCCGTGAGGGGGTGCGCTGGGCGATGGCCGACATGACCGAGGAGCGGCTCCTGGTGATGCGCGGGACCTGATCCTGCGCCGATTCCGAGAGGACTGCGGGCCGCACGATCGCCCATGAAATAAGG
>JAYTBL010000942.1:0-2742 GCA_043736975.1 Polyangiaceae bacterium | reverse complement strand
GGTGTAGACGACGTCGCCGCGCAGCGCCGCGGACACCATGACCATCGCGTCGACGACTGAGGCGCCCTTCACCGCGGCGAGCGCCTCGCCCGTGAGCTTCGCGAGACGTTCGCTCAGCGGCTCGACATCGAACATGCCGAGGGTCCCTTCGAGTCGGCGTGAGCTGCCGCGCCACCACTCGGCGACCACCGCGGAGGGCACCGTGATCACGATGCCGGCCTCCGTCGTGTCCACGATCTTCCACATTCGGTGGCTACGCCGCTCGAGCGCGATGAGTGCTCCGGTGTCGAGCGTGATGCCCATCAGGCCGCTCGGCGCTTCTTCGCTCTTTGGACCTCAGAAGCAACCATGGCACGACGGGAGGGGCCAAGCCATCGCGACGATCCGTGCAGCCCGGCGCAGCGCCTCGACTACGACGAGTGGGGCTCACGGTCAGGCGTTGAGGCCGAAGACGCGATCGAGCTTGAGCAGCTTGCAGACGGCGAGGGGCTGCCCCTGCACGCCCTTGATGACGACCGTGCCGCCGGCGCCGTTCACGCGCTTGAAGAGCGAGACGATCGCGCCGACGCCCGAGCTGTCGAGCATCGTCATCGCGTCGAGCTCGAGGATCACGTGGCGAGGCTGCGCGGCGACGATCGCGTCGAACGTGGCGCGGAGCTGCGGGGCGCTCTCGAGATCGAGCGCGCCTTCGATGCGCAAGAGGGTCTCGGTGGCGGAATCGGTGCGGGTGAACCGCATCTCGCGCGTGATCGGGGTCGCGGCCGCGCTCGCGACGGCGGGAAGGGGAGCCGGCGGCGGGGTGGTGCGCGTGCGGCGCGCGAAGGCGCGGCCGAGGTTGGAGAGACCAGCGAAGGGATGGCTCATCGACTGTGCGGTAAGGGTGGAAAGCATCGTGCGGAGAGGTGTTACGTACGGCGACACAAGGTCTCCCCTGGGAATCCCAGGACGGCGCACGTTTCTGCGGGCGCGTGGCCCTCGACCCCTCGACCCCTCGATTTCTCGGCTGAATCGTCGGTGCGTGTCAGACGACGATCTTCGTCGCGCCCTCGACGTTCAGGGCCCGCACGCTGCCCTTGAGGGGTCGCGGGGCGCCGATCGGCACGAGCGTGAGGGTCCGCTCGCCGCCCGGCGGGAGGTGGAACCAGGCATCGCCGGCCGCGAAGCCCTCCGCCTCGACGACCACCGACTGCGCGAAGCGACGCGTCCGCATGGTGAGCTCGAAGCGGCCGTCCGAGGCCGGGCGGGCCGTGGCGACGAGGCCGACGTCGAGCTCGCGCCCGGCCGGCAGCCCGGTCGGGAAATGGAAGGCCTGCGCGGCGACCGCGCCCGCCACCCGGAGCGTCGCGACCACCAGATCGCACGGCGGCGGACCGAAGCGGTACGCATACGAGAGGTCCATGAAGCCCTCGAAGGCCGCCGCGACCGGCTGCGAGAGGGTGGCCCGCGCCGCGATGGTCACGCTGCTCTTCGCCGATCCGACGGCGATCTCGCCCGCGCGGAAGAGGGAGAGCTCGAGCTCGCCGTCGACCGGCTCGGCGTGGTCGTTCGTGAGGTGCACGTGGACGCCGCTGTTCCCCTCGTCGCTCAGGTGCGCGGCGAGCGGCGCGAGCGCCCGGCGCAGGTACCAGTAGGCCGACTTCGGCCCGCCGCGGGCGTCGACCATGCCCCACCCCGCGCCGGGCCACAGGTCCCGGAGGAACCAGACGAGCCCGCCGCGGCACGCGTTGCCCGGGAGCCGCCACTCGGCGAACGCCGCGGCCATCACCTCGCCGGTGGCCGCGCGCCCCAGCTCCAGATAGCGATCGTGATCGGCGTAGCGGAGCGCCGCGGGATCCACCCCGAAGAGGCGCGCGACGTAGTGATCGCGGACGTCGTCGAAGTCCCAGCCGGCGCCGAGATCGCGCGGAGTGCGCGCCTTCCAGGCGGGGTGGTGCATCTTCAGCGTCGGGTCCGGTCGCTCGGGTACGTTCGCGAACGCGAGGCACTCGGTGGCGAACCGCACCTCGGCGCGTCGTGCGTCCTCGAGCGGGCGCAGGTACGCGCCGACGCCGTAGTACGAGGTGGTGCCGACCCGCGGCTCGTGCGGGAACGAGCCGCCGTGCGCGCTCGATGGCCAGTAGGGAACGTCGGGGCAATGCTCGGCGGCCGCTCCGGCGAGCACGTCGTGGAAGAGCCGGGGGCTCCAGCGCTCGCGGGGGGCGCCGAACATCGCCGCCTGCTGCTCGACCTCGCTGTTGCCGCAGAGCACCGCGAGCGACGGGCGACCGGCGAGACGGCCGAGGATCTGCCGCGCCTCGATCGCCACGCCGTCCATGAAGGCGGCGTCGTCCTCGGGGTAGTCCATGTTCGCGAACATGAAGTCCTGCCACAGGAGGATGCCCAGCTCGTCGAGCAGGTCGTGGAAGTCGTCGCTCTCGTAGGTCATCGTGCCCGAGACGCGCAGCATGTTCATGCCGGCCGCGCGCACCTGCCGGAGCGCGTCCGCGTACGACGCGCGGTCGGCCGCGAGCGTCACCATGTCGAGCGGGGTCCAGCACGCGCCGCGGCAGAACAGCGGCACGCCGTTGACCGCGATCGAGAAGTCGCCGTCGCGCGTGATCTCGCGGAAGCCGAGCGCGCCGAGGTCCACGCGTACCGCCTCTGCGCCGCTGACCGCCAGGCTCGCGGCATAGAGCGCCGGCTCGCCGTGCGTGTGCGGCCACCACCGATCGACGACCGGGATCGCAAGGTGACCCGCGAACA
>JAYTBL010000941.1:0-2743 GCA_043736975.1 Polyangiaceae bacterium | reverse complement strand
GCGCCCATGGCGACACGCGAGGTGCCGCTCGGCGCCGCGGCGGTGCTGGGAGCGATGGGCATGGTCGCCGGCATTCCTCCGCCCTTCACGACGCCGCCGAGCATGAGGAAGCCGACGTCGTCGAGGCCGATGACGGCGTCGCCGTAGCCGTCGCCGTCGACGTCGGCGCCTTCGCGAACCGAGGGCACGGTGTTCGAGCCGCCGCCGAGGTAGAGCGGCCCGCCGCGCCCGAGATCGAACGCAAACTCGCCGCCCTTCGACGCGTAGGTGATGCTGGCGTTGATCCAGAAGTCGCCGTCGTGGTCGCCGGCGATGCTGCCCGCCTCGATGAGATCGGTGAAGCCGTCGCCGTCGAAGTCGGTGCCGCCGCCGATCGACATCGGTCCGGCGTAGGTCGAGCCCTGGTTGCCCATGATGCCGTCGCTCGCGCCCCTGGCGAAGCCGCGGACCGGATCGCCGGCGAAGAAGAAGATGATCGACGAGGTGCTCGGCGGCGGCTTGGGGGTGCCGGTGGCGATCGGGCCGTCGCCCGCTCCGAAGTCGTCGGCGACGGTGCCGCCCACCAGCAGGTCGGGCTCGCCGTCGCCGTTCATGTCGACCAGCGAGCGGGTCGGCGCGTCGGACGAGCCGTGGGCCGCGGGACCGCGCACCAGCATCTCCCAGACCACGCTGGTGGTGGTGCCGGTGAGGCCCGCCGCGGCGCCCTTGAGACGCCAGAACCAGATGCCGAGCGCGAGGTCCTCGGGGACGACCAGCTCCGACCCCTTTGCCTCGAAGCGCTTCACCTCGCCAGCGAAGTCGCGCGTCTGCGAGAGCTCGACGATGGCGCCGGTGACGCTCGTACCCAGCGCCCACTTGAGCCGCGGCCGGCTCGACGCCACGAGCGAGACGGTGACCGGAGAAAGAGGGCGAGGCGCCTCGACGGCCGCGTCCTCCTTCGTTCCCCCCGCCAGACCGTCGAACGACGACGGCGCCGCGCACGCGCTCAGCGTCGTGCAGCCGAGCAGCGAGGCGAGGAGAAATCCCTTCACTTGAGCCTCGCGCGGATCAGCTGGAAGTAGCGGTGCGCCACGCCGCTGGCGCGCGCCGCCTTGGTCACGCTGCCGCCGTGGCGCGCGAGCACGCGCTCCACGTAGCGCCGCTCGAACTCCTTCACCACGCGCTCGCGCGCGCTGGGGAACGGGAGGTCGTCCTCGATGACTGCGCTCAGGAAGTCGAGGCCGTTGCCTTTCGCCTCCTCGGAGCGGTACGCCTGACCGAGCTCGCCGAGCGTCTTGCGCGCGACCACCGCCGCCTTCAGCTCGCGCACGTTGCCCGGCCAGGGGTAGTGCTCGAAGCGCGGGAGGAAGTCCTCGGGGAGCGCGGAGTCGAGCGCCTCGACCTCGGTCTCGGCGAGGTCGCTCCAGAAGTGGCGCGCGAGCAGGGCGACGTCGCCGTCGCGCTCGCGCAGCGTGGGAAGCTCGACGCGGCCGCCGGCGAGGAGGAAGAAGAGGTCGTCGGCGAAGCGGCCGCTCGCCACGTCGCGGTCGAGATCGCGGCGCGTGCCGGCGATGACGCGCAGGTCGTAGCCCGAGGCGATGAGCTCCTCGAGCTTGGCCTGCGCCTCGCGGGGGAGGTTCCCGACCTCGTTGATGAACAGCGTGCCCCCCTTCGCCTGCTCGACGAGGCCGACCTCGCCCACCGCGCCGAAGAGCCGCGAGCCGAGCTCCTGCGTGGGCAGCGCGCTGGCGTCGAGGGTGACGAACGCCGCCTCCTTGCGGCGGCTGCCCAGGTGCAGCTCCTCGGCGACCAGCTCCTTGCCGGTTCCGGCCTCGCCCTCGAGGAGGATCGGCTTGTCGGTGGCGGCGAGGCTCGCGAGCACCGGGTAGAGCTTCTTCATCGCCGAGCTCTCGCCCACGACGCGACCGAACGCCGAGGCCTCCGTGATCTCGACGAAGCGCGGGGCCTCGCGCTGCACCTTGATCACGGTGCGGCCGACGCGGATGGCCTCGCCGCCATGGAGGCTTGCCTCCTTGACGTTCACGCCGTTGACGGTCGTGCCGTTGGTGGAGCCGAGCTCGATGATCTGGAGGTGCGTCGCGGTGACGGCGAGCGAGGCATGCCGGCGCGAGACCTCGGGATCGGTGAGGCGCAGCGAGCACACCGGGCTCTGTCCGAGGAGCGCGCGCGGCCCGCTCGCGTCGAGCGTGATCACCAGGCCGGTGTCGGGACCCTCGACCACCGCCAGGACGAACGTCGAGGCCGAGGCGCCGGTCGGCTTCGGTCGAACGAAGCGCTCCCGGCGGAGGGTAGCGATGTCACCAGGGCGCGAGACGATGTGCGAGCGTTCCATGTTCGAGCGAGCCTCATTGTTGCGGGCGCCACGCTGCGCCCTTGCCACGGTCAGTGGCGGGGGTCGAAGAGCCAGGTGGCGGCGGCCAGGGCGACGGCCCCGATACCGACGCCGAGCGCGACGTTGGCGACGACGAGCTTGTCGCTGAGTGCGTCGCGCGAAGATTGATCACACGAGGGCGCGCAGCTGCCGTGCAGGCGATCGGCGTCGGCGTTGGCGTCGAGGCGAAGGTAGAACGAGCCTCCGATCGCCAGCAGGCCGGAGCCGCCGAGGATGATGGGGAGCGTGGGGAAGCGCGCCGACTCGGCCTTCGGCTTCTCGGTCGCGGCAGGCGTGCTGCTCACGAACGTCGCGCTGACGGGGCGGTTCTTCTCGCCTTCGCGAGCGACGAGCCGGACCTCGTAGACGCCG
>JAYTBL010000940.1:0-2744 GCA_043736975.1 Polyangiaceae bacterium | reverse complement strand
CGAGGAACACGGTCTGGGGATCGATGCTGCCGTGCACGCTGCCGCCCGCATGGATCACGCCGAGGGCGTCGAGCAGCGGCGCGATCAGCGCGACCAGCGCATTCGACGGGATGCGGCCGCCGCTGCGGCGCATGCGCTGCTCGAGCGTCTCTCCGTGCAGCTCGCCGGGGTTGCGGTAGCGGGGATCGTGCGGCGGGGCGTTGGACATCGAGCAGCGATCCTAGCGCTACCGCATGCATTTGGCCCGCGCTCCGCGTCGTGCCGAGCTATAGGGGCGCCATGATTGGCCTCTCGCGTCTCGAAAAGTCGTACGGCGGACGCACCTTGTTCGACAACGTCTCGCTCCAGCTCAACGCCGGGAGCCGCTACGGGCTCGTCGGCGCGAACGGATCCGGCAAGTCCACGCTCCTCAAGATCCTCGCCAAGGATGAGCCTGCGACCGGCGGAAGCATCTCGATCCCGCGCGAGGCCCGCCTCGGCGTCCTCCGCCAGGACCGCTTCCTCGACGACTCCGCGCCCATCCTCGACCTCGCCATGAAGGGCGACACCGTGGTCTGGGACGCGCTCTGCGCCCAGACGCGCATCGTCGACGGCGGCGAGGACGCCTCGAACCTCGCCGATCTCGAGGACACGCTGCGCGCGCACGACGGCTACACGCTCGAGGCCCGCGCCTCCGCGGTGCTTGAGGGCCTCGGCATCCCCTTCGCCATCCAGAAGCAGCCGCTCTCCACGCTCTCGGGCGGCTTCAAGCTGCGCGTCCTGCTCGCGCAGGTCCTCGTGGCCGGGCCCGACATCCTCCTGCTCGACGAGCCCACCAACCACCTCGACATCCTCTCCATCCGCTGGCTCGAGACGTTCCTCCTCGACTACGTCGGCTGCGCGGTCGTCATCTCCCACGATCAGCGGTTCCTCGAAGCCATCGCCACCCACGTCCTCGACGTCGACTACGGCACGGTCGAGCTCTACACCGGCAGCTACGCCGCGTTCGCCATCGAGAAGCGAAGCGCGCGCGAGCGCAAGGAGGCGGAGATCGCCCGCCAGCAGAAGATCATCGCCGAGAAACGCGCGTTCGTGGATCGCTTCGGCGCCAAGGCCTCGAAGGCGAAGCAGGCGCAGAGCCGCCTCAAGCAGATCGAGAAGATCGAGGTCGAGGAGCTCGCCGAGAGCAGCCGCGCCGCCCCGCTCTTCCAGTTTCCGATCGAGCGCCAGAGCGGCAAGGACGTCCTCGAGCTCACCGGGATCTCCAAGTCCTACGGCGAAAAGCGCGTGCTCGAGAAGGTCTCGCTCGTGATCCGCCGCGGCGAGAAGGTCGCCATCCTCGGCGCCAACGGACTCGGCAAGTCGACCCTCCTCAAGATCGTCGTCAAGCGCCTCGGCGCGGACGCCGGCGAGGCCCGCTGGGGCTACGAGGCCCGCTCCGGGTACTTCGCGCAGGATCACGCCGATCTCCTGACCGACCCCAAGACCACGCCGCTCAAGATCATGCAGATGGCCTGTCCCACCGAGCCGGAGTTCGCGGTGCGCGGGCGGCTGGGGCGCGTGCTCTTCTCGGGCGGCGACGTCACGAAGAAGATCGCGACGCTCTCTGGCGGCGAGGCGGCGCGCGTGGTGTTCGCGCGCATCATGGCCGAGAAGGCGAACGTGCTGGTCCTCGACGAGCCGACGAACCACCTCGACATGGAGTCGATCGAGGCGCTCACCGCCGGCCTCAAGGCCTACGAGGGCACCCTCCTCTTCGTCTCCCACGATCGCGCGTTCGTCGCCTCGCTGGCCACGCGCATCGTCGAGGTCACCGACAACGGCTTCCGCGACCGCCCCGGCACCTACGACGACTACCTCGCGAGCTCCGGCGACGACCACCTCGACGTCGACGCCGTGGTCCTCAAGGCGAAGAAGAAGGACCGGCGCCCCTCGGCGCAGGCCTGACCGCGCGCGGCCTCAGCGCAGGATGCCGCCGCTCACGTAGAGCAGCGAGCAGGATCCGGACTCGGCGCTCGGGCCGAGGAGGTAGACGTTCGCGTTGTCCCAGGGCTCGCTGCCCGGGCCGCCCTTGATCGACGAGAGCACCTTGGTGCATAGCTCATGCGTGTACTTCGCAGGCTTCTTCGCAGCGCGGCAGCGATCGATGAAGTCGGTGCACAGCTTGGCGGCGAACGCCTCGGGGCACGCCGCTTCGAAAGCCTTCTTCTCGCAGGCCGTGGCGGCGCGGTTCCGGCACTGCGGGGGCCGCACCTTCGACAAGCACTCGGCGAGCTTCTCCGCGACGCGCGGCTGGTACTGCTCGAACAGGCTGGGACAGGAGTCGGCGACGCCCTCGCAGGCCGGCCCCACCTTGGTGCACGCCTCCGCGGACCCGACGTCGTTGGAGCAGCCGTCCGTGGCCGCGCTGCTCGCGGTCGGCGGCGCGCTCGAGGCTGGAGGCGCAGCCGACGCGAGGGGCGCTGGCTGCAGCGGGATCACGATCGGCGCAGCCGCAGCGGCGGCCTTGCCGTGATCGCAGCCGGCGAGGGCGAGCAGGCACGTGAGCTCGAGGAACTCCGCGCGATCGATCCGCATGGCGGCGGGGCCCCGGCGACTACTCGATGACCTTGATCGCGCCCGTCATGCCCGGGTGGATGCTGCAGAGGAAGCCGAACGTGCCGGCCTTGGTGAACGTCGCCACGCCCGCGGCGGCCTGGGCGCCCGAGATCGGGTTCGGCGTGTCGCCGCCCGAGCCGACCAGCGGGTGAATGGTGAAGGAGCCG
>JAYTBL010000939.1:0-2744 GCA_043736975.1 Polyangiaceae bacterium | reverse complement strand
ACCACGGTGGGGAGCGCGCGCTGCAGCTCGACCAGTGAACGCGTGCAGTCCTCACGTACCAGATCGGGGCAGGTCGCGGCAGCGCAGGCGAGGAAGCTCGCGCGCGCCTCCTGGAGCTTGCGTGCAGTCTGCAGTGACTGCGCGCGATCGAGCTGGTTCACGCACTCCGCCTTGGGCGTGGTGGAGGCGATCTCCTGAGCGCCCGCCGAGGCGGAGGCGAGCAGCATCGCAGCGCCGAGCGTCGCGGAGATCGCGCGTGCGGAGATCACAGACATTCGACCTTGTAGTGGCGGTGGCCTTCGGCATCGACGACGTAGGGCAGTCGGCACGATGCGGGCTTCGCGTCAGGGGTGGGGGCGAGGGGAGCAGCGACTTCGGGAAGGGGTTTGGAGGCGGGGAGGGGCTTCACGATCCGCGGGGCGGAGACCTTCGGCGACGGCGCCGGCGCGGCCGACGCGAGCGGCGCAGCATCGACGATCGGCTCAGCGACCGTCGCGGCGGCCGGCGGGGGCGCGGCGTGGTGCGACGTCTCGGCATACGCGGTCTCGGCGCGCATCGTACGACCGACCAGGACGCCGGCGAGCGCGAAGCCGACGACGCCGAAGACCATCGCGACCCGCGACGTGGCGTGCGGCGGCGTGGTGCGCGGGCTCGAGGAGGCGAGCGGCGCGAAGCTGGGCCGCGACGCGATGGTCGCGCGGTGCTCGAGGACCGCCACCAGCTCGTCGGGGCGACCGTTCCCGGAGGCCATGTCGACCGACGTGCCGATGGCGTCGGCCGGGATCGCGCGCGGCTTCGCGTAGCGCTTCATCCACGCGGAGATCTCGGTGCGCGGCGGCAGCGTGGCGATGGCGGAGAGCGCCTCGGCCATGGCGAGCGCGGTCGGGAAGCGGTCGCCTCGGGTCTTGGAGAGCGCGCGGAGGACGAGCGCGTCGAGCGCGGCGGAGATCCCGCTCGCCCTGGTGCTGGGCGCGGCGATCTGGCCGGCATCGATGCGGCGGACGATCGACTCCTCGTTCGAGCCGTCGAAGAGACGCTGACCCGCGAGCGACTCCCACAGGAGGACGCCGGCGGCGTAGACGTCGACGCGGTGGTCGACGGCCTCCCCGAAGAGCTGCTCCGGCGGCATGTAGTGGATCTTGCCCTTGATCTCGCCTTCGTTGCTGTGGTGGACGCGGCTGCGCGCCTTGGCGACGCCGAAGTCGAGGACGCGCGCCAGCCCGTCGAGGCCCACCATGACGTTCTGGGGAGATACGTCACGGTGGATGATCGAGAGAGGAGACCCGTCGTCGTCGCACGCCTCGTGGGCCTCGTGGAGACCGAGCAGCAGATCGTGGATGATGGCGCAGGCGACGGCGACCGGGATGCGATCGTTCGCGTCGCGCACCATGCGGAGCAGAGCGGAGAGCGACTCGCCCTCGACGTACTCCATGACGATGAGGAGGTGGCCGCTGTCGGCGACGATGTCGAGCGTGGGGACGATGTTCGGATGCCGGAGGCGAGCGGTGAGCCGCGCCTCGTCGACGAACATCGACGCGAACGAGGGATCCTTCGCGTACTGCGGATGCATCGCCTTGATGGCCACGAGCCGCGCGAAGCCCATCGGGCGGCGCATGCGTGCCAGATAGACGGTCGCCATCCCGCCGGTCGCGAGCTCACCGAGCAGCTGGTAACGCTCGTCGTCGCCCGAACGCGACGAGCGCTCTGCAACCGGGACGGTGTCCCGGCGCGTAGCAGTGTGGGGGCCCTTCGTATCCATCATCACGTTCGTCAGTGAGGTCAGCAAGGACGGTGCCGCGGGGTGATCTGTGGCGTTGCCTGCGAAGCATCGCTGTTTTAAGGTCCGCGGCGCTATCGGACCTTCATCTGCTCACGATGTAGGCGCGCGCGAAGGGAGCGCGGGGGGCCGGATCGCATTCTCCACGGGGTCCAGAGCCTCCTCGAGGATCCAGATCATCTCGGCCCCACCGCCGCAGCGTTCTTCGAAACGCCGATCATCGGGGGTGAGCCCACATCGCGGCAGGCGTGGTCCAGCATCTGCACTACCCGAAGTCACGGCGCCGCGATGGGAGTGCCCGCAGGAGGCTTCGATGGATCGATTGAACAAGGCTCTCGGACTCGCGCTCGTTCTCTCTGCGGTGGCCGTCGCGTGTGCAGCTCCCGCGATCCCGCAGAGCGAGGATGACTCGGGTGACGAGGCCAATCAAGCGGCCAAGAAGCCGTCGACCAAGAAGCCGCCGACGCCGAGCAACCCCGGTTCGACGGATCCGGACGCGTCGACGCCGACCCCCACCAACGATCCGTCCAACCCGACCCCGAACCCAACGCCCACCGACTGCTCGAGCTCGGCCAGCTACGATGCCTGCTTCCAGTGCTGCGATGCGCCGAGCGGCGGTACGCTCGCGAAGGCCGACGCGACCTTCGGCAAGTGCGCCTGCGAGGCGGGCGGCCAGTGCGCGAGCGCGTGCGGCCAGAGCTTCTGCACCGGTCAGCAGCCCACCGCCGCCTGCGAGCAGTGCCTCACCGCCACCTGCGAGCCCGCCGCCGATGCGGAGTGCACCAGCGCCGCCTGCCAGGCTGGCACGCAGTGTCTCCAGTCGAGCAACTGCGCGGCGAAGCCCTGAGGCGCGACCGATTCCGTCGGTCGGTGTACGATGCCTGCGGTGAGCCTGCCGCGCCTTCACGCACGCCTCGAAGGAGGACCCGCCTTCGCGCGTGTCCTCCGCGGGGCGCTCCGCCACGAG
>JAYTBL010000938.1:0-2746 GCA_043736975.1 Polyangiaceae bacterium | reverse complement strand
TCTGCGCGCTCGCCGCGGACGCGCCGGACTGCGAGGGCTTCGCGAAGGCCTGCGGCGATCCGCAGGCCGAGCAGGAACGCGAGGCCAAGAGCAGCGGGCTCGCCGCGCTCCTCGCGGCGCTGGCCCGCGGGCTGGTGTGGCTGCTGGTCGTCGCGGTCGTGCTCGCGATCGCGTTTCCCCTCCTGCGCGCGCTGCTCCGCGCGCGACGCGATCGCGCCCTCGCCGATCGGCCCCCGGAGCCCAACGCCGCGCTGTCCGTCTCGAAGAAGCCGCCGCCGGAGCCCGAGCGCATCACCGACGCCGAGGCGGCGCTCCGCGAGGCCGACGACCACGCGCGACGCGGCGAGCTCACCCGCGCGCTGGGCCTGTACCTCGCGGCCTCGCTCGCGGCGCTCGATCGGCGCGGCGCGATCCGTCTCGCCCGCCACCGCACCAACGGTGAGTACGTGCGCTCCTGCTCCGACGAGACCGCGCAGGCGCCGCTACGCGAGATCGTGCGCGAGGTCGACAAGGTGGAGTTCGGCAAGCTGGCGCCGACCGGGGAAGGCGTCGCGCGGGTCGCGGCGCGCGCGAGCGCGCTCGTGCGCCCCATGCTCCTGACGCTGCTGGTGCTGATCGTGGGCTGCGGAGCGCGCGCAGCGGCCGCGGTCGACGACCCGGCGGGCGACGAGCTGCCGATGGAGATCCTGCGGCGCAGCGGCTACGCGGTGTCGTATCTCCCGACCTCGCTCGCGGCGCTGCCGATGCCTGGCAAGGAGGCGACGGCGCCGATCGTGGTCGTCGACGTGGGCGCGGTCACGCTCGAGGAGGAGGCGTCGGCGCACCTCGTTCGCTGGGTCGAGGGCGGCGGCGTGCTGATCCTCGCGGGGCCGCCGACGCAGTGGCCGAGCGAGCTGCACGCCACCACGGCGCACGCGACGACGCGCTCGCTGCAGGTGCTGACCGACGACGAGGCGGGGCGGGATGCCCACGTCGCGACGATGCAGGCGCTCGATTGGCCGGGCACCGAGCCCATCGCCAGGCTCGGCGATCATGTGTATGGTGCACGTAAAGACCTTGGGCAGGGGGTGATCGTGGGCCTCGCCGGCAGCGACTTGTTCACGAACATCGGCGCCGCCTCGTCGGAAGGCGCCGAGGCGCTGGTGGCGATCCTCGATCTGGCGGCGCGGGACCGTACGCGCGCCGACCTGACGCGTGGCGCTGGGCTCGCGAGCCCGAGCCTCTACCAGGTGCACGTGGCCCGCGGGCACGATGGGGTGCCGCCCCCCAGCAACCCGTTCTCCGCGCTGGTACAGGCCGGTCTCGGCAAGGGCGCGTGGCACGCGCTGGCAGCAGCGCTGGTGCTGTTCCTCGCGTACGGGATCCGTCAGGCGCGCGCGCGGCCCAACGCACCGCCGGCGCGGCGGGCGTTCGCCGAGCACGTGGAGGCGACCGGCGCGTTCTACGGCCGCGCGCGGGCACTCGGTCACGCGCTCGCGGCCTACGGGCGGTTCGCCGAGATGCGGCTGCGCGAGCGCGTACCGCGGGGCGGAGATCCCGTGGCCTTTCTCGCTGCGCGCGCGCAGGTCCCGCACGCCGAGGCGGCCCGCATCTGGAAGCGCGCCACCGAGGCGAATGCCGAAGGCCCGCCCCGCGGCGACGAGCTCGCGACCATCCGCGATCTACGCGCGCTCCTGGTCAAGGCGCTCGAGACGCAGTGAGGACTCGAGCTGACGCGGCGAGCTCAGCCCCAGCTCGTCACCAGCTCGCGGGCCTCGACGATGTTGTCCTCGATGCTGCAGTAGGTCCAGCCGCCGTACCGCCCGATCGAGTGCACGCCGCGCGACTTCAGCTCGCCCGTGATCCGCGCGTGCTCGGCCAGCGAGCGCTGCGTGATGTGGACGTACGCGGGGTCCATCACCACCGAGTGCTCCGCCACCAGCCGATGGTCGTGGATCACGCCGAGCTTCTTCAGATCGCTCAGGACCCGCTCCCGCATCAGCGCCACGTCCACGTACGCATCCTTCGCGAAGCCGATCTCGACGTAGAGGCTGAGCCGGTCCGACTCGAAGATGTTGTCGTAGAACCCGATCCGATAGAACGTGACCTCGCGGTCCGGGAAGTAGACCCAGTGCACGTCCTTCCGGCCTTTCTTGTCGAAGCCGAGATTGAAGACCAGCACCTTGTTCCACGAGAAGTGGCTGGGATCGTGGGGAACGCGCGCGAGCGCCAGGAGCTGGTTGAACGGCGCCGACGACGCGAGACGCCCGAACGCGATCTCGCGCTTCGCGGTGCGCGCCACCTTGCGCTCCACGTCCACCTCCAGCAGCCGCTCGTTCAGCGCGATCGACGAGGGCGCCACCGCCGAGGCCAGCGCATTCACGTACTCGACGGCGCCGCCCTGCGGATACGTGAAGGACGCGTTGTAGGTGGCGTTGTCGGCCACCTTCATGTTGCGCACGATGTCCTGGAGGTTGGCGTGGGGGAAGAAGCGCCCCATCGCGTTCTTGTCGAGCGTGCCGAGGTCGGTCGCGTACAGCTTCTCGTTGTAGGGGATGAGGAACTTCTCGGCGATCGACCGCCCGAAGCGCGTGTAGAGCATCGCCTTGAAGCTGTCGTCCGCGCTCTCCGGCGGCGCGAACACGAGATCGTGCAGGCAGTCGATGAAGTCCTGTCGCGGCAGCTGGTGGATGTTCTTCTGGAACGGGAAGTCGATGTACTCGCCCTTCCAGTCGACGAACGACTTCTTGTCGACGGTGCGGATCTC
>JAYTBL010000937.1:0-15071 GCA_043736975.1 Polyangiaceae bacterium | reverse complement strand
AGCCCACTGCCGGCCTCGACGAAGAACATCGACGCTCCGAGGCTCACCGACTGGAAATACGCGCCTGGCCGGAGCCCCCTGTCCCAACGTGACGTGAGCCGTGACCCTCCTCTGGCAAGCCGAGATGCCATGCCGCCGCTGCATCGGTAGCGCGGCGCTCGGATCGGCGATAGGACGCGACGAGCCCATGCGAAACCTCCCGCGACTCGCGACCCTCGCCCTCCTCCTCGCTGCATGCTCTCCCGCCGTCGCGCCACCGGCGCCGGCGCCGAGCCTCGCTCCGCCCGCGAGCGGGGCGACTGAGACGAAGGCCGCGCAGCCCGGTGCATCCGGCATCGATACCGCGGGCATCGACCGGTCGGTGCGCCCGGGCGACGACTTCTTCAAGTACGCGAACGGCGCGTGGCTGAAGAACACCGAGATCCCCGCCGATCGCAGCGGCTGGGGCACCGGCGCCATCGTCGACGAGCGCACCTCGAAGCGCGTCGCCGATCTCATCGCGGAGGCCGCGAAGAAGGAGGCGGCGCCCGGAACCGACGCGCGGAAGGTCGGCGACTACTACGCCACGTACATGGACGAGGCGACCATCGAGGCGAAGGGCCTCGAGCCGCTGAAGGAGCCGCTCGCCGCCATCGCCGCCATCAAGGACAAGCAGGCGCTGGCGCGCGCGTTCGGCGGCGCGCTGCGGGCCGACGTCGACCTCCTCAACGCCACGAACATCTGGACCGAGAACCTCTTCGGGCTGTGGATCGCGCAGGACCTCACCGACCCCACGAAGTACTCGCCGTTCCTCGTGCAGGGCGGGCTCGGCCTCGAGGACCGCGAGTACTTCCTCGACAAGGCGGAGCGGATGGTCGAGATCCGCACGAAGTACGAGGCGCACCTCGCGGCGTTGTTCGATCTCGCGAAGATCCCCGACGGCAAGGCGAAGGCGACGCGCGTGTTCGCGCTCGAGAAGAAGATCGCGCAGGTCCACGCCCCGCGGACGGAGACGGACGACGTGCTGAAGGGCAACAACCACTGGGCGCGCAAGGACCTCCCGGCGAAGGCCCCGGGCCTCGATTGGGAGCAGTTCCTGCTCGCGGCAAAGCTCGACAAGCTCACCGAGCTCGTCGTGTGGCAGCCCAAGGCCGTCACCGGGATCTCTGCGCTCGTGAAGAGCGAGCCGCTCGACGTGTGGAAGGACTACCTGACCGCTCACCTCCTCAACGCGCAGTCGAGCCATCTCACCAAGGCGTTCGTCGACGAGGGCTTCGCTTTCTACGGCAAGACGCTCATGGGTACGCCCGCGCAGCGGCCACGCTGGAAGCGCGCGGTGCGCGACACCGACGCCGCGCTCGGCGAAGTGGTGGGCAAGCTTTACGTCGAGAAATACTTCCCGCCGTCGGAGAAGGCGCGCGCCGAGGCGATGGTGAAGAACGTCGTCGCCGCGTTCGCCCGCCGCATCGACGCGCTGACCTGGATGGCGCCCAAGACCAAGGCCGAGGCGAAGGCGAAGCTGGCCGCGCTGAAGGTGGGCGTCGGCTATCCGGACAGGTGGCGTGACTACTCCGCGCTCGAGGTGGTGCGCGGTGATGCCCTCGGCAACGCCCGGCGCGCGGCGCTCTTCGACTACGAGCGGAACCTGAAGAAGCTCGGGTCGCCGGTCGACCGCGGGGAGTGGGTGATGAACGCCCAGCTCGTGAATGCGTGCAACTTGCCGGCGATGAACGCGCTCAACTTCCCGGCTGCCATCCTCCAGCCGCCGGATTTCGATCCTTCGCGGCCCGCGGTGATGGACTACGGCGCGACGGGTGCGGTCATCGGTCACGAGATCTGCCATAGCTTCGACGACACCGGCGCGCTCTTCGACTCCACCGGCAAGCTCCACGACTGGTGGACGAAGGACGACTACGCGCACTTTCGCGCTTCTTCCGAGCAGCTCGTGAAGCAGTACGACGCGTACACGCCGTTTCCCGACCTGCACGTGAACGGCAAGCAGACGTCGAGCGAGAACATCGCGGACGTGGCGGGCCTGAGCGCCGCGTACGACGCGTATCGCCTCTCGCTCGGGGGCAAGGAGGCGCCGCCGGTGGCCGGGATGACCGGTGACCAGCAGTTCTTCCTCAGCTTCGCGCAGACGTGGCGCGCCAAGTTCCGCGAGCCCGCGCTCCGGCAGCGCGTCCTCACCGACGCCCACGCACCCGCGGAGTACCGCGGCGACACGGCGCGCAACCTCGACGCCTGGTACACCGCGTTCGACGTACAGCCCGGTCAGGGCCTCTTCCTCGGCCCCGCCGAGCGCGTGCGGGTGTACTGATGGGCGTCGACACCGATGTCTGGCTGAAGGTGATCGATCGCGCGGCGCTGCGTGAGGCGCTCGAGGTCTGCTGGCTGAGGAGCTATTGGGTGGAGTAGCCTTGGCCGGGCTTCTTCGAGCTCGCCAGCATCGGGTACACGAACATCAGCCCCAGCCAGTAGAAGACGCAGAACACCGCGGTCGCGATGGCGCTACGGCGCACCGCCGATCGCACCGAGCCGCCGCGCGAGGCGAACAGCGGGATCAGGATGGTCGCCGCGAGGATGCTGATGAGCAGCGCCTTCTGCACGCGGCGATCCTACCACGGACGCGCGAGGCGCTCCTTCACGATGCGACCCCACGCGCTCGGCTCCAGGGACGCATTCACCGCGCACGCGCCCGCCTGATCCACGAGCAGGTTCGGCGGGCAGTTCGTGTGGAACGTGTACGCCATCCACGGTACGTCGAGCTTTTCCGCGAGGTCCATGAGCGCCACCGTGTCCTCGGGCAGCATCACGGCGTTCGAGTCGTTCACGATGCCCAGCTCGCCGATCACCACCGGGAGGGTGCGGGAGGGCTTCGTCACGAGCTCGTCGAAGCGCGCGGGTCGGTCGTAAACATGCGTCTCGTACGCGATGTTCTTCCCGCCGCCGGCGGTGATGGGATGCGTGACGTAGTAGTCGAGGACGCGCCCCCACTCGCGCGTGCCCTGCACGGTCACGATGTGATTCTTGCCCGGCTCCTCGACGCCGCGGATGGCGGCGACGGTTTCGTTCATCGCGGTCCAGACCTCGCCGTCCAGCTGGCCGTTCTGGTTCTTCTGCGGCTCGTTGACCAGCCCGAACATGACGAACGGCATGTCCTTCAGCGCGCGCGCGAGCTTCTTCCACTCGGTGCGCGTGCGCTCGGTGGGCCAGCCGAGCGGGCTGAACGTCGGGTCTTGCCAGAGCGAGACCAGTACGTAGACGCCGCGCTTCTTGCCGATATGCCCGATGATGCGCATCAGGTCCGCGAAGTACTGCTCGTCCTCGAGGACGGTCTTGAAGTGCACCCGGCCCTGGCCGGCGCCGCGATCGGGGTAGCTCTCGAGGAGCAGGCGGATGAACGTCGCGTGCCAGACGTCGACCAGCGCGTCGATGCGGCGCAGCACCTCCTCGACGTGCGGCTTCTCCCACGAGCACGAGTCGCAGGATCGCGTGTCGTTGAGGTTCGCGCCTCGCCCGTGGAAGGGCTTTCCCTCGGGCGTCATGATGCGCGGCCCCTCGACCCGCAGCCACCCGCTGATGGGCGTGCTCGGCGCGACCGTCATCGTCGCCACGGTCGTCGGCGCCGCGGGAGCGACCATCACCTCGCTCGAAGGCGTCGCCGGCGGCGCGCTATCACGACACGCAGCCAGAACGAGCATGGCCGCCAAGCCGCCAAGCCGCGTTCTCGATCGAGCGATCACTTCGTGAGCGATGCGTTCAGGACGACCGAGCCCAGGAATTTCGCCCGTCCCACCTCGTCGACCGTACGCGACGACGCGATCACGCTCGTCTCGCCGATGAAGATGCCGAGGAGCGCGGCGTCGACGTTCTGCGCCATCGGCACCGTGGTCGCGTTCTCGGTGACGAGCTTCAGCACCACGATGCAGCGCTTGCCGCGGCTCGTGATGCTCTGGATCTGCGCGAGCATCCGGCCCATGTCCTTGAGGCCGAGGTTCCGCGCGTCGAAGACGGTGAGCTCCTGGCCGAGCTCGCTCGCGAGCCGCGCCATCCCGTGGGCGATCTCGAGGACCCCGTCCGGATCGCGCTTGCTCGACCCGATGAACGCCATCGACTGCCAGTCGTGCTGCTGGCAGCGCAGCCACAGGCGCTGCCAGACCGGGTCCATGGTGTTGGAGCCGGCGCCCATCTGCATGGACCCCACGTCGAGTTGGGGGGAGGACGGCATGCCGACCTGTCCCTGCTGCGGGGGCATCTGCATGGTTTCGTTGGACGGGCGCTTGTTCACGCCCTGGGCCTCTCGCCACGGATCATCGCCCGGGAGTATACCCCCAAGGCCGCGCCGGTCAGAAGGTCGAATAGGACGTTCATGAGGATCATCGGCGCAATCCGCTGCGTTTTCCTGGCGCTCACGAGCCTCGCTCTCCTGGCGTGCGCCGGCGGCCGTTCCTGCCAGGCGCCGCGCGGGGAGGCCGCGAGCTCGTACCGGCTCGTCGGCCGCTTCGACGGGGCGCGGTTTTCCTGGTCAGGATCGACGATCCGCGCGCGTTTTCGGGGCCCTTCGCTCGCGATGCGGCTGCGTGTCCCGGCAAGCGAAGAGGGGAGCCCGTACACCGTTCGCGTCGACGACGGCGCGCCTCTCACGCTCGCCATCCGCCCGGAGCGCGAGCGCTACGAGGTCGCCACGAACCTCGATCCGGCGCGTGACCACGAGGTGACGATCACGCGCGAGGCCGAGGCCTTCGCCGGCATCCACGAGCTCCTGGGCCTCGACCTCGGTCCGGGCGGCGCGTTCCTGCCTGACAAACCTCGGCCGCTGCGGATCGAGATCATCGGTGACTCGATCACCTGCGGCTTCGGCGTCACCGGAGACGGGCCCGAGTGCGCCTTCTCGTTCGACACCGAGCGCGCGAGCGCGGCCTACGGCGCGAAGCTCGGCGCGGCGCTCGACGCCGACGTCACCACGGTCTGCTGGTCGGGCCGCGGGGTCCTCCGGAACTACGACGGCAGCACGAGCGACACCATGCCCGCGCTCTTCGAGCTCGCCATTCCCACGCCCGAGACGGCGCGCTGGGACTTCGGCAAGGCGCCGAAGCCGGACGTCGTCATCGTCGCGCTCGGCACGAACGACTTCCAGGGCGGGGGCGGGCAGCCGCTCGACCTCGTGGCGTTCGAGGACGCCTACGAGCGCTTCGCGGGCCGTCTGCGCGAGGTCTATCCCGCCGCGCTCGTGCTGCTCAGCACGAGCCCGATGCTGAGGCACCAGCCCTCGCCCGCCGGCCAGGGCCTCGCCGACGACCTGTTGCGAGCCCGCCTCGAGCACGTGGTCGCGCGCCGCACCGCCGCCGGCGACCGCGCCATCGAGCTCGTCCCCGTCCCGAACGAGGCCGCTCACTGGGGCTGTGGCTTCCATCCGGATGCGGAAATGAACGGGCGGATCGCCGATCGCCTCGGCGCCGTCATCCGTTCGAGACTCCCTCGCTGAGGGGGCGCCGTGCTAGATTCCATCCGATGCTGGGCCGGTTTCCTCGCGCTCTCGCGTGCGTGTCGCTCTTCGTGCTGCCCGCATGTGTGGTGAATCTGAACGACCGCAACTCGCCGCTCCAGAACGGTGGCGTCAGTGGTTTGGCCGCGAACTGCTCGCAGATCACGCCGCCCGGCGAAGGCGCGCCCAGCACCGACCCCAAGGCCGTCAAGACCAAGTTCCTCGGCCGCTTCGACCTCAGGGATCCAACGCGCCCGCACTTCGACTGGTCGGGCAACTCGATGAACGCGCGCTTCCGTGGCACCCAGGTGACGTGGGGCGCGGACTCGGGCATCGAGATCGTCTTCGAGCAGATCGTCGATGGCGTGGCGACGCAGCAGATCCTCGGCGGCCTCAGCAAGAAGAGCGTCACCATCGACCTGCCCGCGGGGGATCACGAGATCACGATCGTGCGCTCGAGCGAGGCGCTCTTCAGCGACGGGATCTTCATCCCGTTCACGTTCGGTCCCGGCACCGAGCAGCTCGCCCCCATCGAGCGCCCGCGGCGCATCGAGTACATCGGCGACTCGATCACCTGCGGCTACGGCGACGAAGGCGCGAACGCCACCTGCCCGTACGACGTGCCGATACGCCCCGAGCTCGGCGCCGACGGCAAGCCGGTGACCAACAATGCAGGCGAGATCCAGTACGTCAAGATCCCCGAGACGCAGAACGTCTACCTCGCGTACGGCTCGCTCGCCGCTCGCCGCCTCGCCGCCGACGCCGTGACCCTCTGCTTCTCAGGCAAGGGGATGGTGCTCAACTACCGCGAGCAGGGCGTCGGCGAGGGGAGGGTCCTCAACCCGAACGACAACGCCGACCCGGATGCCAGGACCACCATCCCGGAGTACTACCTGCGTACGCTCGCGACCATCGGTCCCAGCGCGATCTGCAAGCTCGACGAGCCCGCGAAGGCCGCAAGCGGTCGCGGCGCCTCGAAGGAGTGCCCGTCCAACGACTGCGACCAGGGCCTGTGCCGTTGCAAGCAGAGCGCCGACTGCTGCGCCGCCGGCGATGCCGACTGCGCGAAGGCGACCGACCGCTGCGTTCCGCCGCCGGCCAATACCGCGGGCGCGGGCGGCAACGTCTGCAAGAACCCCGACTACCAGCCGTGGGACTTCGCGATGGATCCCGTCCAGCCGCAGGTCGTGTTCATCAACATCGGCACCAACGATTTCGCGCGCGACGTGAACCAGGACACGATCTCCGACGGCGTCGACCTCGTCGCTTTCCGTGCAGGCTACAAGCGGTTCGTCGATTTCGTGCGTTCCAAGCGGCCGGACGCGCAGATGTTCCTCGCCGTCCCGCCGATGCTCACCGACAATTTCCCGTTCGACAACGCGCGCTCCGACTTCCGGAACACCATCCGCAGCATCGTCGACGAGCAGAACGCCGCGGGCGACGCAAAGATCTACTTCATCGAGCTGGTAGAGATGGGCGTTCGATACGGGCTCGGGTGCGACTATCACCCGAACCTCCAGGTGCATCGCATCATGGCCGACCAGGTGGTGGGCGCGATCGTCTCGAAGACCTGCTGGTCCACGGTCAACACCCCGTGAGCTCCTCGTGAACCGGCCGCGTCCGGGAGGCCCGCCGGGCGGTCTGCCTCCCCATCTCGGACAGATGTCGGAGCTGCAGCAGAAGGTCGCCCAGAAGTACGGCGCCTTCGGCGCGCGTCCGGACGACGACGAGGTCGACCGCAGGGTCCTCGCCGACAACTTCTTCAAGCCCACCGCGCAGATCATCGCCGGCATCTTTGCGGCGACGCTCTTCGCGTCGTTCGCGTCGAGCCCGAAGTTCTCGGCGCCGGGCGCGTGGGCGAACTCCTTCCGGCTCGATACCGCGCTCGTGGTCGTCTGGGGGCCGCTCCTCTACTGGGTGATGGCGAAGCAGCGCGTCTGGAAGAGCCTGCGCATCTACCTCGTGCTCGCGCTCTTCATCGAGCCGTTCAGCGAGGCCATGTTCAAGGACATGGGCGTCGTGGCCTCGGGCGAGGCCGGCTACTGGGACACGGTGATGTGGCCCGCCGCCGTCGCCTATTTCGGCACCGTGAAGGAGTTCGCGGGCGTACCCGGCGCCTCCCTCTCGGTGTTCTTCTTCGTCACCGTCGGGCTCCTGTACCGCGCGGTGAAGGGCAAGAAGGCCGAGACCTGGACGCCGCCGCCGAAGTTCGCGCGCCAGGCGCTGCTCACGTTCCTCGTCACCGTGATCGGGCTCGCGGCGTTCGGCATCGTCCGCGGCGGCGCGATCGAGCCCGCGTTCCGACAGACCATCTACCTGATGCAGCTGCCGCTGGTCGGGCTGCTGTTCCTCTATGCGCTCCGCATCCCCGAGGATCTCGCGTCGGTGGGAACCGCCTTCGTCTGTGCGGCGCTCGCGCGCTCGCTGCTCGTGACGTACATCTACTTCGGCGTCTGCGCGCCGGCGGGCATCACGTCGCTCCCCGGCAAGCCCGAGTGGTGCACGAACCACTCGGACAGCGTTCTCTTCGTGGTCGCGCTGATGGTCTTGCTCGCCCACTCGCTCGAGCAGCGCAGCAAGAAGGTGATCGTCCGATCGCTGCTGCTCGCCGCGCCGATCCTCCTCGGCGTCGTGCTCAACAACCGTCGCCTGGCGTTCGTCAGCCTCGCGGCCGCGCCGCTCGTCATCTACCTCGCGCTCAAGCCGAGCAGGCGGAAGCGGCGCGTGACCTGGGCGCTCGCGTTCTCGGTCCCGCTGCTCGTCGGCTACGTGCTCGTGGGCGCGGAGATGGCGTCCGCGTCGCCCATCTTCAAGCCCGCCAAGCTCGTGCTCTCGGTCATGGACCAGAAGGACAACTCGAGCCTCTCCCGCGACATCGAGAACGAGAACCTGATCTACACGCTGCGGGCGAGCCCGCTCGGGATCGTCACCTCCGGCTTCGGCCACGAGTACCAGAACTCGCCCGACAACCCGCCGATCGACATCGGCGAGCTCTTCAAGAACTACAAGTACATCGCCCACAACGGCGTGCTCTGGATGTGGTCGCTCGCGGGCGTGGTCGGCTTCACGCTGCTCTGGATGATCTACCCGCTCGGCGCCACGCTCGCGCTACGGGGGTACCGGGCGGCCCAGACCCCCCTCGAACGGAGCGGGGCGCTGGTGGCGCTGGGCTCCGTAGTCATTTGTGTCATCCAGATCTGGGGCGACCAAGGTTTCAATAGTTACATGACGTTGGTAACGTTTGGGGTCTCGTTCGCCGTTTCCAGCCGGCTCGCGGCTCGCGGCGGTTGAGGCAGGCGGGAGGCGCAGACCAAATCCCTCAGCCAGGCGTTAATGGCTTCGGCACCAGTCGTGCTAAACTCGGAAGCCTAGGCGATGAATCAGCAGGCCGAGCGGCGCGTAGGGACGATCATCGGCGGCAAGTGGCGCGTCGACGGGCTGCTCGGGTCGGGCTCCATGGCCGCTGTCTACGGCGTGACACACCGCAACGGCGCGCGCGCGGCACTGAAGATCCTCCACCCGACGCTCTGCACCGATCCCGCGGTCTGCGAGCGCTTCCTCGGTGAGGGCTACCTCGCGAACTCGGTGAAGCACTCGGGCATCGTCCGCGTCCTCGACGACGGCGTGACCGACGACGGCTGCGTCTTCCTCACGATGGACCTCCTCGAGGGCGACACGCTCGAGGCGCTCCGGCAGAAACGCGGGAACAAGATCCCGGTCGTCGAGGCCCTCGACCTCGGTGACAAGCTGATGGACGTGCTGAGCGCGGTGCACACCGCCGGCATCATCCATCGCGACCTCAAGCCCCAGAACGTCTTCGTCTGCGACGACGGCGTCCTCAAGCTGCTCGACTTCGGCGTCGCGCGCGTGTTCGACCGCACGTCGCAGAGCAAGCTATCCATGTTCGGCCTCGTGCTCGGGACGCCGTCGTTCATGTCGCCGGAGCAGGCGCTTGGCTCGCGCGACAAGGTCGATCACCGGAGCGACATCTGGTCCTTCGGCGCCACGCTCTTCACCGCGCTGACCGGCGAGACCGTGCACCTCGGCGCCAACGTGCAGGCGAAGCTTCTCGCGGCCGCCACCGTGAAGGCGCGCTCGATCGCGATGGTCATGCCCGATCTCCCCGGCGGCATCGCCGCGGTGATCGACATGTCGCTGCGCTTCAAGAAGGAAGACCGCTGGCAGACGGTGGACGCAATGCGCCGCGCCTTCCGCGAGGCGCGCGACGCCGCTGGTCTCGGGAGGCCGCTCGAGGCCGCGCGCGGCTTCGACATGTCGCTCGACGAGTCGACCCACGTCGACAAGGGCGGGCCTTCGAAGTTTCCGTCGGCCGCGCCGCCCGCGCGGTCGGGGTTCGACGGCTCGAGCACGATGAAGATGAGCGAGCCCCCCGAGGGCCCGAGCGGCACGTTCATCGGCATCGGCACGAAGGACGGCGCGGTCGGCTCGCTGGTCGGCAACGACGGCTCGGTGCCGCCACCGGGGGTCGACGTGGCGCAGGCCAGCAGCCAGCGCGGCTCGCAGCGGCCCCCGAAGTCGAATGCGCCGCCGCTCCCGCCGCGCGCGCGCATGGGATCCACGCCCGGCATCGGCTTCGCGCCGGCGAACGTACCCAGCTCACCGCCTCCCGCGGGCTCGCTCAAGCCCTCGCAAGCGCCGGGGCCCAATCCGGCGGCGGTCGTGCGCCGCGTGCCGACCCCCGACCCGGTCCGCATCTCGCGGCCCGACGGGCAGGAGGGATCGATCCCCGCGTACGGCAACACCTTGAACTTTGGTGCCGACGACAGCGTCAGCGACATCGACCCGCGCGACGTCGGCCGTGGCCGCAAGAGCGGCGTCGCGGTGTGGCTGATGGCCGTGCTCCTCGCCGCCGCGGCGTTCGGCGGCATCGCGTTCTTCGCGGTCAAGCGCGGACCGCTCGCGAGCGAGCCCGGAAATGGCAACGGCGGCGCCGCTCTCACCGCGACGGCGACGATGACTCCGCCGCTTCCCACCACGCCCCTTACCGCGAGCGGCCCGTCCACGACCGTGGTTGCCCCACCGACGCCGCAGACACCGACAGGCGACGCCGCGGCGAAGGACGGGGGCGCCGCCCTCCCGACGCCCTCGGTGCTGATCCCCACCCCGACGTCGCGCCCGGCCGCGAACTTCCCGTTCCGTCCGCAGGGCGGCGGAGGTGCGGCCCACACGCGTCCGTCGCGTCCGCCCGCCGCACCCACCGATCGCGTCGATCCCGTGACGCCCCCCGATCCGCCGAAGCCGCCACCCTCGGGTCTGGCGCCGGATCCCTTCGGTACCCCTGAATGAGTACCCCTGAATGAGTACCCCTGCGGCGCCAATGAGCGACTCGACGAGAGCGCTCCTCTCTGAAAGAGTGACGTAGCACCATGGCGCGCATCGAGGAAGCAACTCTCTTTCGTCCGGACTCGAAGCTCCAGTACCCAGGTGCACCGCGCGGCGGCGGTGGCGGCGGCGGCGGTGGCGGCGGTGGCCGCGGCGGTGACGAGGACGACGGGCCGAACATCGCCATCGGTGCGCGCGTGGGTGAGGCTGCGCGCTCCGCGAAGCGTCGCAAGGGCCTGTCCTTCGTCGTGATGATGATCTGCGGCGCGCTGACGGTGCTCGGCGCGATCTTCGCGCCGCGAAGCTACGAGGTGGAGTCGCGCGTGCTCGTTCAGCGGACCACGCTGATGGGGCAACAGCAGCAGTTCGTCAGCCCCGAGGAGATGCGCAACCTCGCGCGCGAGTACGAGGAGCAGGTACTGGCGCGGGACAACATCCTCGCCATCGTGAAGCAGAAGAACCTGGTCGCGCGCTGGGACGACATGCGGCAGCCGCACCGCCGTCTGATCGACAAGATCAACCGCAAGCTCGGCAAGCCCCTCCCGTCGGACGACGAGAAGTTCGAGGCGCTGGTCGGCAACATCGAGCACCGGATGAAGGTGTGGGTCGACGCCACGACCGTCACCGTGAAGCTCGAGTGGTCGGAGCCGCAGGCCGCGCGCGACATCGTCGACGCTGCCGTGAAGAACTTCCTCGAGGCGCGCTTCCAGTCGGAGGTCGGCGTGATCCCGGCGCGTCTCAAGATCCAGGAGGGCTTCGTCGCGCAGGCGCACAAGGATCTCGAGTCGGCAGCGACCGACCTGGTACGTCTCCAGAAGGCGAACGACCCGACCAGGAAGGTCAACGTCGTGATCCCGCAGCTCCCGCAGGGCGTGAACGACAAGCCCGTGCCGATCGATGCCGACCCGGCGCTCAAGGCCAAGCTCGAGGGCGTGCGCGGTCAGATCCAGGCGGCGCAGCAGGCCAAGCAGCAGCGCCTCACCGAGCTCAACCAGCAGCTCATCGAGAAGCAGCAGACGCTCGCGCCCGGTCATCCCGAGGTCATCGGCCTGAAGGACACCATCCGGGCTACCGAGGCATCGACGTCGCCCCAGGTCACTCAGCTGAAGGCCGAGGAGGCCAGCATCGTCAGCGAGATGGCCACACAGCAGCGCGCGGCGCAGGCCAAGGCGAACGAGCCTCGCCCCACGCGCATGAACGCCCCGGTGGTGGCGCCCTCGCCCCCTCCCGCGCCCGAGGTCATGCTCGCCAGCGCGCCGAAGTCCGTGCAGGATGCACAGGTCCGCTTCGACACCGTCACCAACACCTACCAAGCGCTCGTGAAGCAGCTGCAGGAGCTGCAGGTGCAGATGCAGGAGCAGGAGGCGCAGTACAAGAACCGCTACAAGATCACGCACCCCGCCGAGGCCCCCGCTGGGCCGAAGCGTCCGGTCGGCCTGATCGCGGTGGCGATCGGCATCCTCGCCACCATCGCGTCGGTGCTGCTGGTGGCTGCGCTCGCCGATCGCTTCTCCGGCATCTTCTTCGAACCGCGTGACGTACGAGATCGCCTCGGCCTTCCCGTCTTCGCGACGTTTTCGTAGGCGCCTCCGCAAGCAACCGCGCGGATCTGCGTGCTGGCCGCCGTGGCATGCGCGCTGCAAACGCGATGACCTCATGCAGCGTATCCTCGTCGTCGGTGGGGCTGGCGTGGTCGGGTCGCACCTCGTCGACCGCCTCCTCGCAGACGGCCACGAGGTGGTCGTAGTCGACGACCTCTCGCGCGGCTCCTACGCCAACCTCGCCCATCACCGGCGCTCGCCGCGCTTTGCGTTCCTCGAGCACGACGCGGCGCAGCCCTACCGCGCCACGGTCGACGCGGTGTTCCAGCTCGCGGTCCCGTCGACGCGCCTCGCCTGCGAGGTTGATCCCATCCGTGCGGTCATGACGTGCGTCCTCGGTACCCGGCACGCGCTCGAGGTTGCGCACGCGAACGGCGCGCGCCTGGTGCTGGCGATGGCGACCGAGCGTTGGGGGGAAGGCGTCCGCTGCGCCGAGCGCCTCGCGGTCGAGTACGCGCGCGCGCATGCGACCGACGTCCGCATCGTGCGACTCCCCAGCGCGTACGGGCCGCGAATGGCGGCAGATGGTGATCACCTCCTGACCTCGCTCGTGCTCCAGGCGCTCCGCGGGGAGGATCTGACGCCGCGCCTGCGGCTCGATCGCCGCGTCCGCCTCGCCTACGTCGACGACCTCGTGGAGACGCTCGCCCGCGCCATGAGCAGCGCGGAGCAGCCCCCCGTCGTGGTCGCGCCTTCGGAGGAGGTGAGCGTGCTCGACCTCGCGCATCTCGTCGCCGAGGCGGCCGGGCTCGCCGGGGTCGACGTGACCGACGCCTCGCTCGAGGGCCCGTCCTCGGTACCGCTGTCGACGCGCTCCGCCGCTGCCGACGCGCTGTCGGCGTCGATCGCGGTGGGCCTCACGCCCTCGGTCGAGCTCGCGGAGGGGATCGCTCGTACCGTGCGCTGGTTCCAGGCGCGCGCGCCCCGACCCGCTTCCAACGTGACGCGGACGAGCGGCATCTTCGAACGCGAGCCGGTGCGGATCCGGCACGCGGGCTAGCGTCGTCTTCGAGCCACCGGTCGTCCTCGCGAGCGTCTACAATCCCCGGCCACATGGGTGCTCTTCTCCTCGGCGCGGACTACTACGGAACGCTCGCGGCAGCGCGGTGCTACGGCAAGAACGGCGTGTCGGTCACCATGGCCGACGACAACCCCCACGCCCGCGCGCTCTTCTCGCGGCACGTCGCCGAGAAGCTCGCGCATCCCTCGCTCGGCGATCCGCTGGGTCTTGTCGACTGGCTCGTCGCCTACGGCGAGAAGCACCCCGGCACGCTGCTCTATCCGCCGAACGATCACCTGGCGTGGCTCTTCGCGGAGAACCGCGAGCGCCTCGGCAAGGTGTTCCTCACCTACCAGCCGGACGAGACGGCGATCATCACGCTCCTCGACAAGGCGCGCCTCCACGACGCCTGCGCGGTGGTCGGGATCGACGTCCCCGAGACGCACACGCTCGGTCCCGCGGGCGCCGAAGATCCCGTGGTCGAGAAGCTGCGCTTCCCGGTGCTGCTCAAGCCGCGCACCCAGATCTTCATGGAGGGCGGCGTGAAGGGCCTGATCGTCGAGAATCGCGCGGGGCTGGCGGGAGAGCTCGCGCGTTATCGCTCGCAAGCCGCGTTCAATCGCATCCTCACCGACAAGCATCCCTTCATCGCGGAGCCGATGGTGCAGGAGTACCTGACCGTCGCAGAGACCAACATCTTCAGCGTTTCCGGCTTCATCACCAAGGAAGGCGAGATCGTGGCGCGCGCGGCGATGAAGGTGCTGCAGCGCCCGCGGAAGGTGGGCATCGGCCTGTGCTTCGAGGGGAGGCCCATCGAGCAGCCCGTGCTCGAGAAGCTCAAGCTGCTGTGCAAGCACGTCGGTTACTGGGGCGCGTTCGAATCGGAGTTCATCGTCGACCGGGACCGCCGCCTCCTGATCGATTTCAACCCGCGCTTTTACAGCCAGATGGGCTTCGACGTGGCGCGCGGCCTGCGCCTGCCGCTCCTCGTCCTGCATGCCGCGTCCGGCGATCGGCCCGCGCTCGACGCCGAGCTTCTGCGCGCCCGCGCCTGGGAGGCCACGGGTCACGAGGTCTACTGCCACAAGACGATGCTCGACCTCGTGCTTACGCTCCAGGGCCTCTCCGGGCAGATGTCCCGCGCCGACGTCCGCCACTGGCGCAGCTGGTACTCCCAGCACAAGCAGGGCGCGACCGACGCCGTGCGCGACTCCGACGATCGCAAGCCCGCGCTCATCGACGCCGCGCAGTGGGTCCAGCACTTCGCGCGTCACCCCCGCAGCTTCGTGCGAAGCTTCGTGCTCAACAGGTAGGAACGAATGGCATCCTTCGAAGAACGCTTCGGCCCAGGCCTCTGGGCGACGGTCGTCATCGCCACGTTCAACCGTGCCGACTCGCTGCGAAGGCTCCTCGGGCAGCTCGGGGAACAGACCCTCGATCCCTCGAAGTACGAGATCGTCGCCATCGACGACGGGTCGAAGGAGGATACCAGCCAGCTCCTCGCCGACGTGAAGACGCGCTGCGCGCTGCGCATCGAGCGGCAGGAGAACTCCGGCGCCGCGGTGGCCCGGCAGCGCGGCGTCGAGCTCGCGAAGGGCAAGATCATCGTCGTCATCGACGACGACATGCAGGTCGCCTCCACGTTCATCGAGAAGCACCT
>JAYTBL010000936.1:0-6914 GCA_043736975.1 Polyangiaceae bacterium | reverse complement strand
CCCGCTGTTCGCGTGGCTGCAACAGCGACGTGGTCTTCGTGGACCTGAGCGTCGCCTGCGATCACAGCTTCAGCTCGGCGGAGGCTCGGTAGACCCGGTGGCCCGAGCCGCCGCGCTCGAGGGCGTCGGCCTTCAATGCGCCTCCGACGCGGTTGTGAGAGAAGAAGACCATGTCGAGCTTCGAGCCGTTCTCGGTCGTCGACTCGCCGCTTCGACAGGCCTGCGCGGCGCACGTGACTTCCTTCTCGACGAAGCTCTCGCGGCGGGGGTCGGTCTGATCGGCCTCGTCGAACAGGCCTCCTCCCGTGCCTCCGTCGCGCGTGAGCCGGTAGAGCGGATCGAGCGTCGCGCGCTTCGGACCGGCGTTCAGGTCGCCGGCGAGGACGACCGCTTGACCGTCGCGAATGCGGGTCTTCAGAAGATCGTGGATGCGCTGCGTCTGGCGTCCCCGCGCCGCCTCGGCCGCGGCGGCGTCATTGCCTTCCGCGCGGAGGTGGGTGACGCAGGAGATGACCTTCCGCGCGGTCTTGGGCATCGGCACCGCTGCGCAGAGGAGCGTGAAGTGCTTCTCGCCGTCGACGTCGCCGAGGTCCTCACGCATCACTTCGACCATCGCGCGGGGAGCCGCCAGCACCTGTCCCTTCGCCTCGCCGTTGGCGCATCCCGGATGCGACGCGCGCATCGGCGCGAAGAGCGCCGCCCAGCTCGGGTACCGCGCCTTGAACAGGTTGTACTGCGAGAGGCAGACCTCCTCGAGCATCACGACATCGGGCTTGTCCGCGTCGATCCGCGAGAACGTGTACGCGATGCCGTTCGCCCCAGGATCGTTCTCGGCGCCGCCGCCGATGTTGTGCGTGAGGACGTCGAACCGCTGGAGGTTCTTGTTTCCTTGGAGCTCCAGCGCGATCTCACCGGCGTCGTCGATGTCCTCCGCCGCGCACCCGGCGACGGTGGCGATGACGGTGGCGATGGCGATGGCGATGACCAAGGGGCGAAAGGGAAGGCGCATGGCAAAGCATCATTCATCTCCCGTGCCGCGCTCCCAGCGAGCGCCAGGCTGCGCGAGTTGCGAGAGGCCTTGCGCAATCAGGACCAAACGGATCGATTACCGGGGCTCTTCACGGACTGTCGCCCTTGCGCGGTCTGGTAAAGCACCACCCACCCATCGGCGCATCCGACGTGGATCAGCCCCTCAGCCTGCGCCGCCGTCGTTGCCGCCGGAGCGTCGACCGCGGTCGAGGCTTGCCCTGACGTAGTCGCGGTTCATGCGCGCGATGAAGTCGACGTTGATGCCTTTGGGGCAGGCTTCCATGCACTCGAAGTGGTTCGTGCAGCCGCCGAAGCCTTCGCGGTCCATCTGTTCGACCATCTTGAGGACACGCTCGTTGCGCTCGGGTTGGCCCTGCGGGAGGAGCCCGAGGTGGGAGACCTTCGCCGCGGTGAAGAGCATCGCAGCGGCGTTCGGGCAGGCGGCCACGCAGGCGCCGCAGCCGATGCACGCGGCCGCGTCCATGGCGAGGTCGGCGCTCTCCTTGCGGACCGGGACCGCGTTGGCGTCCGGGGCGGCGCCGATCGGCACCGAGATGTAGCCACCGGCCGCGATGATGCGGTCGAAGGCGCCGCGATCGACGACCAGATCACGGAGGACAGGGAACGCGTCCGCGCGCCACGGCTCGAGCCAGATCTCGTCTCCCTCCTTGAAGGAGCGCATATGGAGCTGGCAGGTCGTGGTGCGGACCTTCGGGCCGTGCGGGCGCCCATTGATGACCATGCCGCACGAGCCGCATATCCCCTCGCGGCAATCGTGGTCGAACGCGATGGGGGCCTCGCCCTTCGCCGCGAGCCCTTCGTTGACCACGTCGAGCATCTCGAGGAACGACATGTCCGCGCTGACGTCCTTCGCCGGGTAGGTGACGAACTGGCCCGCGGCGTTCCGGTCCTTCTGGCGCCAGACGTGAAGCGTGAGATTCATTTGTAGCTCCGGGTCGCGAGGTGGACGTTCTCGAACGTGAGCGGCTCGACGTTGCGAATCGGCGCTTTGTCGGACCCGGCGTACTCCCAGGCGGCCACGTGGCAGAAGTTCTTGTCGTCGCGCAGCGCTTCGCCTTCGTCCTGGTGCTCGGTGCGGAAGTGACCGCCACACGACTCCTCGCGCTCCAGCGCGTCGAGGCACATCAGCTCTCCGAACTCGAGGAAGTCGGCGACGCGACCGGCGTGCTCGAGCGATTGGTTCAGCTCCTCGGCGCTCCCGGTGACGCCGAGGTTCTTCCAGAACTCCTCGCGCAGCGCGGGAATGCGCTGGAGGGCCTCCTGGAGACCGGCCCGGTCGCGGGCCATCCCGCACTTGTCCCAGACGAGCGCGCCGAGCTCGCGGTGGAAGCTCGCGGGCGAGCGCTTGCCCTTGATGCCGAGCAGGCGTTCGTTGCGCTCCGCCGCGGAGGCGAGCGCCGCCTTCACCTCGGGGTGATCGGTCCCGACCTTCTCGAGCTTCGCCTGCGCGAGGTAGTTGCCGATGGTGTACGGGATCACGAAGTAGCCGTCCGCGAGCCCCTGCATGAGCGCGCTCGCGCCGAGCCGGTTTGCGCCGTGATCGGAGAAATTCGCCTCGCCGAGGACGTGGAGACCCGGGATCGTGCTCTGGAGGTTGTAGTCCACCCACAGGCCACCCATCGTGTAGTGGACGGCCGGGTAGATGCGCATCGGCACCTTGTAGGGATTGTCGTCGGTGATGCGCTGGTACATCTCGAAGAGGTTGCCGTACTTCTCGGCGATCGCTGGCTCGCCCAGGCGCTTGATGGAATCCGCGAAGTCGAGATAGACGCCGCGCCGCGAGCCACCGACCTCGGGTCCGACGCCGCGGCCTTCGTCACAAGCCTCCTTCGCGGCGCGCGAGGAGATGTCGCGCGGAGCCAGATTGCCGAAGCTCGGGTACTTTCGCTCGAGGAAGTAGTCGCGCTCGCTGTCGGGGATCTGGCCCGGCGCGCGTGTATCGGCCTTCTTGTTCGGCACCCATATGCGGCCGTCGTTGCGGAGCGACTCGCTCATGAGCGTGAGCTTCGACTGGTGTTCGCCCGCGACCGGAATGCACGTGGGGTGGATCTGCGTGTAGCAAGGGTTGGCGAACGCGGCGCCCTTCTTGTACGCCCGCCAGGTCGCGCTCGTGTTGCAGCCCTTCGCGTTCGTCGAGAGGTAGAAGACGTTGCCGTAGCCGCCCGTCGCGAGGCACACCGCGTCGGCGACGTGGGCCTCGAGCTTTCCCGTCACCATGTCGCGCGTGACGATGCCGCGTGCCCGGCCGTCGATGACGATGAGCTCGACCATCTCGTGGCGGGTGAACATCGTCACCTTGCCGTCTTTGATCTGGCGCTCGAGCGCCGAGTACGCGCCGAGGAGGAGCTGCTGGCCGGTCTGCCCACGCGCGTAGAACGTGCGCGACACCTGCGCGCCGCCGAAGGACCGATTGTCGAGGAGCCCGCCGTACTCGCGCGCGAACGGCACGCCGAGCGCGACGCTCTGGTCGATGATGTTCACGCTGATCTCGGCGAGGCGGTAGACGTTTGCCTCTCGCGCGCGGAAGTCGCCGCCCTTCACCGTGTCGTAGAAGAGGCGGTGAACGCTGTCGCCGTCGTTGCGGTAGTTCTTCGCGGCGTTGATGCCGCCCTGCGCGGCGATCGAGTGGGCGCGGCGCGGGCTGTCCTGGTAGCAGAAGCAGAGGACGTTGTAGCCGAGCTGCGCCATCGAGGCGGCCCCGCCTGCCCCGGCGAGGCCGGAGCCGACCATGATGACGGTGAACTTCCGCTTGTTGGCGGGGTTCACCAGCTTCATCTCGAAGCGATGCTTCTCCCACTTCTTCTCGATGGGACCGGAGGGAACGCTGTTGTCGAGGTTCATCGGCTGCTCACTTGACGAGGCCGGTCAGGACCGCGACCGGGAAGGAAATGTTGCCAACGACGATCACCGCAGCGAAGAGCGTCGCCGCGGCGTGGCGGGCCGCGTTGTACTTCGGCTGTGCGAGGCCGAGGGTATGGAGGAGGCTCCAGACGCCATGGTAGAGGTGGAGCCCCAGCGCGAGCATGGCGACGATGTAGAAGGCGCTCGCCGCCGGCTGCAGGAAGCCCGCGACGACGTTGTTATACACGTCGCCCCCCACGTAGCTCGGGTGCACCGTCCCCGTCGTCAGGTGGAGGATGTGGAACACGATGAAGAGGCTCAAGATGGGGCCGCTCCAGTACATCGTCCGCGACGCGTAGGACGAGGCGCGCGGGGCGAAGAGCTTGTAACGCGTCTTCCGCGCCGCGGCGTTCCGCTGCCACAGCGAGACCGCGGACAGGATGTGCGCGAGCACCGCCCCGAGCAGGACCGCGCGTGCGAGCCACAGCACTGCCCCATGGCCCAGCGCATGGAGCGAATCGCTGTAGGCGTTGAGGGTCTGGCGGCCGAGAAAAAGCTGCAGGTTGCCCAGCATGTGGACAAAGACGAAGCCAAAGAGGGCGATACCCGACAGGGCCATCGTCACCTTCTTGCCGATCGTCGATGCTGTGAAGGTCGTGGGGGCAGCGTTACCCATGGTCATTCCTCGTGGGGCCAGGGACGGCTACCGTCCAGGCCCCCTCTTCTCGTAGAGATCTGGCGCGGTTGGAAGGGGCTTGTTGCGCGAAGCGCGATTCGGACCAAAGAACCGACGGCCGGGGCTGCGGCAGCGTTGCCGCAAGGATCAGCTCGATGGCCCCATCTTCACGCCCCTGCCGGACGCCCGGAGAGCGACGAGGATCAGCGGTTCATCACCGTGAACGGACCCGAACCATGGTTCGGAATCAAAAGGCGCTCTGTCCCTACCGTCCGTCGAAGGATCGCGACTACGCCGTTTTTTCGCTCACGCGATGACCCGCCGGAGCCCCGGATGCACGGCCGTGGGGCGTTGGTGGGGCAATCCCAGATCACCTCGAGAGTCGCGGAAAGCGATCCACGAGGTACGCCGGATCGTAGTCGTCGACCCAGAGCGCAGCGTCGTCCGTGCCAGCGTCTTCGATGTTTGCCCTCCCGTCGACAATGCGTTGAGCCAGATCCTCGAGAAACGCTCCGAAGCTCGGCGCGATGGGTCCGTAAACGCCATCGCCCCATCGCCCCGTACGTGAAAGTAGACGGCGCCCGTCGTGAGCGCGACGAGGAACGCGTCTCCATCCGACGACGTGACTTCCACGAAGCAGCGGTCCGCGGGCACGTCGATGTAGTTCGGTGTGGCGGAGGAACCAGCCGCGGCGGGCCGATACCAGAAGGTCCACCACTTCTCGATCTGCTCGCACGAGTTCAGGTAGTGAGTCGCGATGAAGTCGCCGAGCCGAAAGCTCTGCCCATCGTGGAGAGCGAGGAAGCTGCGGAGATCCTCTGGGAGACGCTTCGCGATCGTCGCTTCGAGCCTTCCGAGCGTCGCCTCCGATGCCGGAGCCCCAGTGCGGCGATGAACTTTGGCAACTTGGGTGTCAGGATTTGCTCGAGGGCTTCCCAAGCGGCAAGCATGCCCGATTCGATGGGTCCGAAGAGACTACGGAGGGGCCTCGATGCGGGAGACCCAGGACGACGTCGAGCGGCGTGAGGCTCCCCTGTCCGAGCTCCGCGTGTGTTCGCGCGGCCCGGCGGTATCGGTTGATCATCGTGCTGGTGGTGTGGCCCGTACGGTCCGCGATCCACGCCTCGGTCTTGCCGTTCGCCAGGTTCACCGTGATGAACGTCGCCCGCAGGTCGTGGATGCGGATGGGCCGGCGCGACTCGCTCTTCTCGAAGAGCTCGGCGCGGTCGACGCCGGCAACGGCGAGGTGCGCGCGGAACGTTTCGGCCATCAGCACGTAGGCCTTCTCGAGGCCCGATCGATCGCACCCTCCCTCCCTCGGTCGGCGCGGAGAGCGCCAATCTTCAAACGTACCGCGCGCCACGTCGCGCATACGAGACCGCTCGTTCGATCAGGTGAGTGCGAGGCCTACGACGGGGATCCACAGTCGTGGGCGCGCCCTTCCACCGACTCGCGAACCGCGGCAATCTGTGAGGGTGCCGCTGATCAACCCGGGTCTCATCGGAGCCATTCACAACGCACTCAGCGAGACCGGTGAGGCGGAGCCCGATGGCATCGTCCTGAACGCCCTCGTGCACGCGTGGTTCGAGGGCCACATCGACGGCGAGAGCCAGCGACGCACGCCTTGAGTCGCGAGCTCGGCAGCGTTCGCCACTCGCCGACGGGACCTTCCCATCGCCGCCGTTCCCAGATCCTCGGAGCGCGGAGTTCGCGCGCATCTTGGAGGAGACGAAGGAGCGGTTCGACATAGCCACGCTCGCGCCCGGCGCGGCTGCATACGCTGCCGGCTGGCGGCAGGCTTTCGCGAGGGAGAGGCCTGCCACGGATGCTCGCACCCCGGTCCAGAACCCGAGATCGCCGCGATCATGCGGTCGGGAGGAGTTCCCATGAGCTTTCCGGGCGGCAGCCTCGGACCAGCGCTGCGGCGCACGAAGCCGCCGTCGCGCGCGGAGAGGGCAGATGCGGCGGCGATCGCTCGCCTCGCAATCGCCGGGAACCTCCAAGCAGCGCGGGAGCACGCTCGCCTGACGCCGACGCAGCTCGCCAGAAAGCTGAAGGTGACAGCGGCTCGAGTGAGAGGCGCAGAGTTTGGCGCGCGCGTCTCCGCCACCTACGTCGCGCAGGTCCTCAAGGCCTGCGGGCTGCCCGCCGGGTGGAAGGCCGGATGAGAGGGTCGACGACCGGTCGCCACCCCATTCGGCGTTTTTCCCGGTCAGGTGGATGAAATAGCTCATCGCTACAAGATGGCCGCCAAGATCTGCGCCGTGCAAAACTCCATGAACGCCGGAGGCACGCGAGCCGGATCCCGTCATATTTCCCAGCGCGCCGCTCAGGGCCGTGGCCGTGG
>JAYTBL010000935.1:0-6914 GCA_043736975.1 Polyangiaceae bacterium | reverse complement strand
GCGCTTCACGAACTGCATCCGCATCAGCACCGGGCACCCGTGGTCGCCGCGCATCGAGCGCGCCATCGCCACGCTGGGCGAGCTCGCGCACGAGCGCTAGAGCGGGCGGTCGCGGCTCACGCGACCCCGCGCGCGCGGCCGGAGGACGGATCGCCGGTTCGGTCGCCACGCAACCACGCCTCGCCACGCAACCACGCCTCGCCTCGCCTCGCCTCGCCTCGCCTCGCGGAGAGTCACGGTGATTCGGCGTCGGACATGGCGGTGCTGTGCTTCGCCGTCGGCGCCGCGGCTTCCCGCGACACCTCGCAGCCCTGGCGAGCCGAGGGCGGCCCCGCGCGCCCCAGCGCGTGCCTCCGTCGGGATCAGCGTCGCTTCGTTGCTCGCGACACCTTCCGCGCCGGGGCGACGTCGACCACGCGGGACTGGATCTCCAGCGGGGTCGAAGGAGGTGTGAGGAGCGCCCCGACGCTCTTCTGGAAGAAGGCCTTGATGCGCTTCCAGTCCGTCGTGCCCTCGCCGGGAAGCGCTGCCTCGCGCTCCGCGTCGTCGAAGTAGGCAAGCGCGCGCAGGAGCAGCCCCTCGTCGACCTCGCCGGGGAACAACGTGCGCAGGGCCCGAACGCACTCGATGACACCGAGCCGCTCGTGCTGGAGCAAGACGTAGAGGTCGAAGAAGTCACGGCGCGTTCCGCGGTCGAGGATGGCGTGGAGCTTGGTCGCGAGGAGGCCGGTGACATCGAGCGCGCCCTCGGCGGTGTGGAGCGCGATCCGCGCGAGGACGAAGATCGAGACGGGCACTCCATCGAGCGTGAGATGAACCGTGTCAGGCGCTCGCTCGAGGATCTGCACGCGGCCTCGCTTGCGCAGCTGCGCGAGCAATGACGCGGAGTCGCGTGCGTTCGCCACGCCGAAGTCGACGTCGTCGCTGGGCCGGTAGGGACAGAAGCAGCGCACCGCTTGCCCGCCGATGACGAACCAGTACCGGGTCGCATCGAGCGCTTTCGCCACGATGGCCGGCATGACCTCGCGCGGCGTGTGCAGGCGTGCCATCAGCGCGCGTCGTCCCGAGCGCGCGTCCCGGCGGCGGTGATGCCGCGGTACCGCATGACCGCCGCGAGCAGCGCGCGGCTCTTCGGGCGGAAGGCCGACCAGAGCCCCGCGTTGCGGAGACACGGCCAGGGAAGACCGGACGCCCAGCACAGCGCCGACGTGTCCCCGCGGTTGAACACCGCGAACGCGACCTGGTCCCCGGGGACCACGGCGTCGTCGCCCAGGTTGTGAAGCGCTCGCCGGACCGACTCGGGGAGCGAGGGCATCGCGAACGAGGGCATGGGCGCGCGCGAGAGCGAGGCGTAGAGCGTCGCGCGTGCAGGCGCCGGAAGTCGATGACGACGGCAGTGCGTCAGCACCTCCTTCATCAGCTCTCTCATCGGAGGCTGCTCCTGACCGCCGAGGAGCTCGAGGAGCTTCGCCTCCACCACGGGGTGGAGCCTCGAGCGACCGAGATCCGACCGCCGGCCGCGAACCAGGTCGCGGCGGCGGGACGAAGACGCCGACCGATCAGGGCCCTCAATCCAAGACATAACCTGGAATAAGTCTAGACACTCTGAGCACGAAGACAAGTCGGCTTGCGGTCAGGAGGCGCTCGCGTGCTCCCACGCGAGCGCCTGGACCCGCGAGGCATCGATCGCGTCCTCCGTGATGCGCAAAGCGGTCGGGGGACCGCAGACACCATCGACCGTCGAGGGGGCGACGCGCTCGCGAGGCCGCCGGCGCTCAGCCGAGGCGGCGGCGCACGCCGGCCGCCAGCTCGCGCACGCGCAGCGAGGGCGAGCCGAGGAACGGCTCCGCTGCCGCCGCGAGCTGCGGGTCGACGGTGCGCGGCAGCGTGAGCAGGAGATCCTCGACGCACTCGAGCTGACCGGGAGAGGGCGCGCGCCGCGCCAGCTGAGCGAGCGTGATGCGCACTACCGCGTGCCCGGGCTCGCCGATGGCGCGCAGCCAGCCGACGAACTGCATGCGGCGCGCGTTGGTCGCGGGGCGATGGATGCGCGCCGCCCAGAGCGCCCGCGCGCACGCCAGGCCCGCGCGCGCGACGAGGCGCTCGACGTACGGCGTCTGCAGGACGGTCTCGGCGAGCAGCGACTCGGCGAGCGGCCCGAGCTGCGACGCGTCGTCGAGGAGGGTGAGCGCGCGCTGGGAGGCGGCGTCAGAGCGCGAAGAGAGGCGCATGACGCGGGCCGCGATCTCGTCGACGTCGCCGCGCTGGAGCAGCACCGCCAGCGCGCAACGCTCGGCGGTATCGACCACGTCGCGCACCGCGAGGAACTCGGTGGCCGCGGCGCGGGCCGCGAGCTCGGCGCTCTTGCTGCGCGGGGGCGGCGTGAGGGGCGGGGGCGCGAGCCGGGCGTCGCTGCGCGGCACGAGCTCGCGGATCTCGGAGGTCAACCCCACGCGGGTCTCCGGCGCGCGGGCGTCAGGTAGCGGGAAGGCGCCGCTCTCCTCGGCCTCGAGCGAGACCGCGCTCTCCGCGACTGGCGGTGGGGGGATCGAGGGCGAAGCAGGGAGCGCTCCGCCCAGCGCCGTGAGCAGCTCGCGCAGCGCCGCGCGCAGCTCCCGCATGGTCGCGTAGCGGTCGTCGGGGTCCTTGGCGAGCGCCTTCATGGCCACGGCGTCGACCCGCGGATCCAGCTCGCGGCTCTGCTCGCTGGGGGGCGTCGGCCGCGCCACGAGGTGCTGGCGGAGCAGCTCCTGCGGATCCTCGGCGATGAACGGCGGCGCGCCGGTGACGAGCTCGTAGAAGAGCGCGCCGCAACCGTAGACGTCGCTCCTGGCATCGAGCGGCTCGCCCAGGCACTGTTCCGGCGACATGTACGTAGGCGTGCCGGCGAGCGCGTGGTCGCCGGCCTCGGCGATCCCGCGAACCACGCCGAAGTCGCAGAGCTTGACGTGCTCGCGCTCCTCGCCGTCGTCGTCGATGCGGCGGACGAGGACCACGTTCGAGGGCTTCACGTCGCCGTGGATGATGCGGTGCGAGTGCGCGTGCGCGAGGCCGGCCGCGATCTGCAGCATGAGCTCCGCGGCGCGGGCGATGGGCAGGCGACGCACGGTCTCGAGGACGCGGGAGAGCTCGGTACCATCGAGCAGCTCCATCGCGAGCCACAGCGTGCCGTCGTGCTCCTCGCCGAAGTCGAGGACGCGCACCAGGTTCGGATGGTCGAGGAGGCTCGCCGCGCGCCCCTCCGCGTGGAACCGCGACCGCACCGTGGCATCGAGCTGCAGACCGGGATGCAGCACCTTGACCGCGACGTTGATCGCGAGGTGCAGGTGGCGCGCCCGGTACACGACGCCGAACGTGCCGTTGCCGATGCGCTCCTCGATGAGGAGACGGCCGCCCAGCGCGCGACCGATGAGGTCGTCGCCGATGCGCGGGCGCCGCGCAGACATCGGCGACTCGAGCGCAGACAACGTCTGCGCGGCGCTCGCTCGCCTGTTCTGGTTGGGCTTTCCCCGGAGCATGGACAGTGCCAGTCCCTAGCAACGGATCGCGAAGTACGCCAATACGCCGGAAGGGATGGTGGAAATGCCTACGCGGGGCGCCCCGCAAGGCCCCGGATCCCCACTGTTCGGCGGGTGGCAGCGCTACCGACCGGACCGCTGTTCAGTGCTTTCGCGAGGCTGCGGAGGCGTCGTTCGGCTAGTGTCCGCCCCCCACCGATGCCGAAGTCTTCCCCCCCGCCGACGTCGTTCCCGAAGAACGAGATCAAGGTCCTGCTCCTCGAGAACGTGCACGAGAGCGCGCACGAGATCTTCCGCGGTCAGGGCTTCCACATCGAGGCCGTACCGCGCGCGCTCAAGGAGGACGAGCTCGTGGCGAAGCTCTCCGAGGGTGTCCACATCCTCGGCATCCGCAGCAAGACCCAGGTCACGGCGCGCGCGCTGGAGGCGAGCAAGCGGCTCCTCGCGGTGGGCGCGTTCTGCATCGGTACGAACCAGGTCGACCTCCAGGCCGGCAAGCGCGCCGGGGTGCCGGTGTTCAACGCGCCGTTCAGCAACACGCGCAGCGTCGCCGAGCTCGTGATCTGCGAGATCGTGATGCTCGCGCGGCAGCTCGGCGATCGCTCGCGCGAGGTGCACGAGGGGAAGTGGCGGAAGATCGCGACCTCGTCGTACGAGGTCCGCGGCAAGACCCTGGGGATCGTGGGCTACGGGCACATCGGCTCGCAGGTGGGCGTACTCGCCGAGGCCATGGGCATGCGCGTCATCTCTCACGACATCCGCCCCACGCTTCCCATGGGCAACAACAAGGCGGTGGTGACGCTCGAGGAGCTGCTGGCGAGCAGCGACTTCGTCACGCTGCACGTCCCCGAGACGCCGCAGACCAAGAACATGATGGGCGCGGCCGAGATCGCGCAGATGCGCGACGGGAGCTACCTCATCAACTTGAGCCGCGGCACGGTGGTCGACGTCGAGGCGCTGGCCAGCGCGGTGCGCTCGAAGAAGCTGGGCGGCGCCGCGCTCGACGTGTATCCGGAGGAGCCCGAGAGCAACTCCGACGACTTCACGAGCGTGGTGCGCGGGCTTCCCAACGTGATCCTCACGCCGCACATCGGCGGATCGACGGCGGAGGCGCAGGAGGCGATCGGCCGCGAGGTCGCGAACGCGCTGACGAAGTTCACGAACACCGGGGCGACCGCGGGCTCGGTGAACTTCCCGTCCGTGGAGCTCGCGCCTTCGCCGGGCACGCACCGCGTGCTGAACGTGCACAAGAACGTCCCGGGCGTGCTCCGCGACATCAACCGCCTGGTCTCGGACCGCAACGCGAACGTGCTCGGGCAGCTCCTCGCGACCGATCCCGAGATCGGCTACCTGGTGATGGACCTCGACAAGGAGGTCGCGAACGACGTCCGCCTCGCCATCGCCGAGCTCGACGCCTCGATCAAGACCCGCATCCTCTACTGATGCTCAGGTGCCGGCGAAGCGGGCCGTCACCCACTTCTGGATGCCGGGGCGCTCGCCCGTCGGCGGTCTCGGCGGCACCTGGGACGCGCTCGCGGGTCGCTCGAAGGTCAGCTCCTCGCCGTCATCCGGGATGAACACGCGCGCGTGGTGGCGCAGTGGTCGAGCGCCTCCAGGTGATTGAGCACCACCTTGCCGCGCGCGACACGTGAGAGCTCCACGAGCTCGTCCACGGAGAAGAGGATGTTGCCGCCCAGGCCCATGTTCGCCGAGCCCGCAGGCGCGACGATCACGTCGGGCTGGAGGCGCGTCACCGCCTCCATCACGCTGTCGGTCAGGACCGAGTCACCCACCAGGTACACGCTGGGCTCGTCCGGCGCCGCCAGGTAGAAGCCCGCGACCGGGCCCATGAGCCAGCCCACCGGACCGTGACCGTGACGCGAGCGCACGGTCTCGACCTGCATCCCCAGCGAGCCGTTGGTGAGCTCGCTGACGGCCAGCCCCTTGCGCCGCAGGTTCACCGTATCCATGGCGCTCGCCCACACCGCAAGCCCACGCTCCTTCACCCAACGAAGGCCCGGCCGGTCGAAGTGGTCGGGGTGCTCGTGCGTGAGCACCACCGCCGTGGCCGACGCGAGCGCTGCCTCCGCCACGGCCGGCAGGGGCACGAGCGGGTTCCGCTTCCTGCCTCCGCCGAACATCTTGAAGCCTGGCATGGCGCCCGGCTTCGAGAGCATGGGGTCGACGAGCAGGCGGTGCTGGCCGAGCGTGAGCAGGATGGTCGCATTGCGGAGCTGGCGGATCTTCATGGTGGTCGAAGCGGAAGGTGGGCCCTGCAGGAACGGATGGCAACGCGCCTGAGCGGATGCTATTCATCCGTTTTTGCATGATTGATTCCACCGCGTGGGAGCTTCTCCGGACCTTCGAGGCCGTCGCGCGGCACGGTAGCCTGACGACGGCGGCCAGGGCTCTGGGCGTGAGCCAGTCGACGGTGAGCCGTCAGATCGCGAAGCTGGAAGCCGACGCCGGGTCGCCGCTTCTCCTTCGCGAGCTTCCCATCCGGCTCACGGCCCGCGGCGCGCTGGTGCTCGCCGCCGTGGAGCCCATGGTGGATGCCGCGCTGGTGGCGCGCGCGGCGCTGTCGAGCACGCCGGAGCTGCGCGGGCAGGTGACCGTCACCACGGTGGGCGAGGTCGTGCGGTGGAGGCTCGTGCAGCGCCTGCCTGCGTTCTACGAGAAGTTCCCGCACCTGCGCCTTCGCGTCCTCGCCGACAACAGGCAGAGCAGCCTGGCCGCGGGCGAGGCGGACGTCGCGCTGCGCATGGCGCGCCCGGCGCGCGGCGATCTCGTGGCGCGAAAGGTGACGCGCGAGACCTTCGACTTCTACGCCGCCGCGTCGCTCCCGCTGTCGGAGGACGTGCCGTGGATGGGGCTGACGGGCTCGCTCGCCGAGATCCCGGAGCAACGCCATGCGGAACGCGCGTTCGCGGGGCGGCCAGCGCGCCTCCTTCTGGAGGATGTCGAGTCCCTCGGCCTGGCGGTGCAAGCGGGCCTCGGTGTGGCGGTGCTTCCGCAGAGGTTCGCGGCCAGGCTGTCGCGGGTCCGCAAGGTGCGTCCGCGCAGGATCGGCGCCGCGGACCTGGGCCCCGTCCCGCCGCGTGACCTGTGGCTGGTGGTGCACCGCGGAAAGCAGCAGCTTCCCAACGTGCGCGCAGTCATGGGGTGGCTGGGGACGATCTGGTGAACGTCGCGTAGGACCCGACGCGCTGGTTGCGTTCACCGCCGCTGCCGCTGCGCCTCCTGGTCACGATCACCATCGAGGTCCTGGTATCCGTTGCCGGCGTCGTGGGTCGGCAGGCGCGGGGTCACGCTCACGCGGTGAGACGCGCCGAGTCTGGACGCGCCGTCGAGCGGCCTCGCTGCGGGCGCGCCGGTTCAGCGCGCCGTGGGTCCCCA
>JAYTBL010000934.1:0-6928 GCA_043736975.1 Polyangiaceae bacterium | reverse complement strand
GTTGGCGGTAGTACGATCGACGGGTGAGGCCGGCGCTCTCCCCCGGATGGCTGCTCGTCGCGCTGGTCGCGGCCTGCGCGAGTCATCCGCCCGCCGCTCCGGCAGCCCCTGCCGAGGCTCCCCACGCGAGCGGCACGGAGGACGCATCGACGGACTGGTCGGCCGCGCCCGTGGTCGCGGCCACACCGACGAAGCCGCCGTCCACCGGGAGCTACGAGGATGCCATCAGCGTCCCCGAGCCCATCGACGTCAACGACGAGCGCGTCCAGCTCTCCGACGGCCAGCTCACGGGCCCGATGCGCGGGGTGCTCGCCGGCTGCCGCGTGCCCTCCAACGCCAAGGTCACGATCAAGACCGCGGTGCAGAACGGCCGGGCGATCGGGGTCACCATCGGCGTGGTGTTCGAGCACCCGAAGGCAAACAAACGCATCCCCTACGCGACGGTCCGGTACGAGACCAAGCTCTCCGCGAAGATCGTCACCTGCGCCGACAAGGCGGTGCGCGGCGTGACCTGGCCGCCGAGCAAGCGCCGCGACTCGTTCACCACGGTGTTCTGAAGGCTCCGCGTCAGCTGCTGCGCGTCTTCTCCAGCCAGCGCGCGAGGACGTCGACGAACGTGGGGTCGTTCATCACCCAGTGGTTCGCGGGGAGCCCGACCACCTCGCCGCCGACCCTCTTCACGTGCTCGATCCATTTCGCGCTGTGAAACGCGAAGGGCTTCTTCTCGCCGTAGATGAAGAGCAGCGGGCAGGTCGGCCAGTAGCCCTTGGTGAGCTTGGCCTGCCGCCCCACCAGCAGGTCGCCCCAGATGCTGCGGTACGGGTAGTTCATCCACGCGGTGAGCGGGCGCGTACGCGCGTCGGGCACGTGGATGAGCGTGGCGAGGCGCCGGGTCATCCAGTCGCCGGCGGCGCCGCCGAGGACATTCGCCCAGAGGAGCCACGACTGATACGCGACGATCCCCAGCGCGCCGGCCACGCTGGGCGTGAAGTGCGGCGCGACGTCGACGGTGACGACGCGCGCGACCAGCTCGGGAACGCGATGATGCACGGGGTGGCCCCAGTAGCTCCCCCAGTCGTGGAGGACGAGCGTGACCTTGCCGCCCTTCGCGGCGTCGCGCACGAGATCGGTGAGCGCGTCGACCACCTCGTCGGTGGAGTGCCCCCAGCGCTCGGTGCGCTTCCCGTCGAAGTTCGGGAGCGTGACGCGCACGCAGCGGCAGGTCTTCCCCAGCACCGCGACCGCCTCGTCCCAGAGCGACGCGTCGTCCGGCCATCCCTGGATGAACACGAGGGTCTCGCCGCCGCTATTCCCATCGACGATGGCCTCGAGACGGAGCTTCATGGCAGCGAAGGTACCCCAACGGCTCCCGTCCGCCCGAGGAAGCACGCACGCGAGAACTGCACGCCGGTCTCGCCCAGCTCGATTCCCTGAGCGGACGCGGCGCCATTGCGCGCGCGAGCCCCTGCTACGGCGTGGACCGATCCCCGCGTCGTCGCCATGCTCGCCGAGGACTGCAGCTTCGTACCCGTTCAGCCCCGGACCGGGCGCAGCGACGGCATCGCGTTCGAGAGCAGCCGCCCCGCCGACCTCTTCGCCTGCGACCTCGGCTACGAGCAGTCGTGCAACCCGGACCCGTGCAACGCGCCGCAGTCGACCTGCGAGGGCGGCTGCGAGAAGGCGAAGGACCCCGACGCGTGCCGCGAGGGCTGCGCGGCGCGCGTGGCCCCCGGCGAGAAGGCGTGCCGGGCGAAGTGCGACGAGCTCCGCGACCCCGGCGCCATCGCCACCTGCCACGTCAAGTCCTGCTCGGCTGCACGAGGCCGCGGGCGCCCGCGGCCCCTGCGCCGGCACGCGCGCTCTTCGTGCGCGGAGGAACGCTGGTCCGCGGGCACGAAGGCGGGCGGCGCGACGAGGCCCCGCGGCACGCCGTCGTGATCAGCGACTTCTGGCTCGACGAGACGCTCGTGACCCGCGCTGCCTTCGATCGCTTCGTCCGCGCCACCCGCCACGTGACCGCCGCCGACCGCCTCGGCTACGGCATGGGCGCGAGCGAGGGCATGGGTGACTGGGAGTGGGAGCGCATCCCCGGCGCCTCGTACCGGCGGCCCTACGGGGAGGAGACGCCCGACCACGCGGCGTTCCTGCGCGACGACGCGCCGGTGGTGATGACCAGCTACGAGGATGCCAGTGCATACTGCACGTATCAAGGAGGCCGGCTCCCCACCGAAGCGGAGTGGGAGTGGGCGATGCGCGCCGGCAGCTCGGCGACGCGCTACCCGTGGGGAGAGGAGCCGCTGCGCGACGGTCGCTACGCGCTCAACTTCTGGCAGGGCGACTCCCACGCGCACAACGATCGCCTCGACGGCTGGGTCTACGTCTCGCCGGTGAAGGCCTACCCGCCCAACGCGTGGGGCTTCTACGATCCCGTGGGCAACGTGTGGCAGTGGACCAGCGACTGGTACGCCGAGACCACCTACCAGGACGCCGCGCAGCAGGGCGTCCTGCGCGACCCGACCGGCCCCGCGACCGGCACGCTGCGCGCCGTACGCGGCGGCTCGTGGTGGTGCGGCGCGTGCACGTGCGAAGGAAATGGCCTCTTTTACCGTGGGAAGTCGCTGCCCTCAGCGCCCTACAACAACCTCGGCTTCCGCTGCGCGTTCCGCCGTCCCTCGCCGGGCCGATGAGCGCCGTGATATCGATCTCCGTATGCGCTTTGCCCATGCTCTCGGCTTGATCGCGGCTGCGATCGCCACCTGCGTGATCGCCCCCTCCTGCTCGTCGAGCGACGGCGGCGCCGAGCCAGGGCAGGACGCGGCGATCGAGGCGACGCCCTGCGATCCCACGATCGCCAAGTGCGAGGCGGGCGGGGCGTGCGTGAAGGACGGCGACTGCGCGAACCTCAACTGCGCGAACGGCGTCTGCGCGGCCGCTTCCTGCGACGACAAGAAGCAGGACCAGGGCGAGCAGGGCGTCGACTGCGGCGGCCCGTGCAAGGCCTGCGACGGCGCGCCTTGCACGGCAGGCGCCGAGTGCAAGAGCGACGCGTGCGCAGCAAGCGTGTGCGGCCCTTCGGCGGGCAAGACCTGCGGCGTCGGCCTCCCCAACCCCTGCGAGCTCACCGAGCCGTGCGGGCAGGACAAGGACTGCAAGAGCATCGTCTGCACGGGGAGCAAGTGCGTGCCGGTCACGCCCAGCGTGCACACCGACGGCCGCGTGAACGGCGGCGAGACCGACGTCGACTGCGGCGGCGCCACCGGCGCGCTCGCCTGCAAGGAGGGCAAGATCTGCCTCAAGGACCCCGACTGCGAGGGCCTGTGCAGCGGCGGCAAATGCGCGGCGCCCACGCGCACCGACGGCAAGCTCTCGCCGGGCCTGGGCGAGACCGACATCGACTGCGGCGGCACGATGCCCGACAAGAACGGCGTCGCGGCGAAGGTCTGCGCGACCGGCAAGCGGTGCGGCCTCGGCACCGACTGCGAGAGCCGTTTCTGCGGCGCCGACAAGAAGTGCGAGCCGCGCAAGACAGCGCGCAAGGACGGCGACGAGAGCGACGTCGACTGCGGCGGCACCGCCGACCCCGACACGATGGTGACCGCGCCGCGCTGCGCCGACGATCTCGGCTGCGAGGGCGACGGCGACTGCAGCTCGAAGTTCTGCAACCTGTCGCTGAAGAAGTGCGTGGCGGGTCGGTCCTGCAAGGCGGCCGTGGCCAACGCGACGTCCGGCGTCGTGACCTGCGGCAAGCGCGAGACCGCCGACGGCACCAAGGTGCACGAGAGCTGCTGCCGCTCGTTGCCGCTGCCCGTCACCACCACCGTCAAGCTCGACAAGTACGAGGTCACGGCGGGCCGCATGCGCCAGTTCGTCGAGACCGTGGGCCCCAACATCCGCACGTGGGTGAGTGACGAGATCGCCGGGGCCACCCCCACCGGCGACCGCCTCGCCGCCGACATCCCGGCGGCCTTGCGCGCGCTCTTGCCCGCCAGCAAGACGCCCGGCGATCCGATGAACCTCGTCATGCAGCTGGGCGCGACGGTGATGGACTCGCGGACGCCGAGCATGTCCCAGGGCTGCTTCCAGGACACCAACGCCTTCGGCGGCAATACCTACTACTGGGACCACGCCACGCTGAAGCAGCACATCAACCCGGCGATCGCCGCGCGCCGCTACACGCAGGCGCAGTACGACGAGAAGTCGATCAACTGCGGCGCCTACTGGATGTACGCGGCCTTCTGCGCCTGGGACGGCGGTCGCATGCCGACGCAGGCCGAGGTCAACGAGGCGTGGGGCGCGACGGCCTACCCGTGGGGCACCGCCACCTTCACCTTCCCGCTCGACAGCGCCCACCAGGGCCCGAACCAGTACGAGGAGACAGCGAATTACGCCAACAGCCTGCCCGGCGGGCCGCTGCTCCTCTTCTACCACTTTCCCGGCTACGGCAACGGCCTCGACATGTCGGGCTACATCGCGGCTCCGGGACGCTTCATCCTCGACAAGACCGCCAACACCTCGGCCAATGGCGAGAGCTGGATGGACCTCGGCGCAAACCTGATGGAGCTCACCAGCAACCTCGCGCCGAACGGCTCCTTCTTCTGCGACTTCAGCATCACCAACGCGCCAGGCGACGTCCCCGACATCACCAAGTGCAACGACGGCGGGGTCGCCGGCGTCCCGCGCGCCACCAACATCCCGGTCACCAACTGGGTGGGCGGCTCGTGGGAGGGTCACAACCAGTTCAGCGTCACCGCCGAGCCGTTCTTCACGCGTACGTCGTACAAGCTCCTCACCAGCACGCAGTACGGCAAGACCGGCGTGCGCTGCGCGCGCTGAGGCTGCAGTCGTACGAATCTGGCGCGAACGAGCCGCGATGGTCATCGGGTAGCCTAGGTTGGTCATGAAGAGAGGCGTGGCGCACTTCCGGGCCGACTCGCCGGTGCCGGTGACCGTCGTGACCGGGTTCCTCGGGGCCGGCAAGACGACGCTCGTGAACCGCTGGCTCTCGGGCATCCCGCGCGGGGACGTCGCGGTGATCGTGAACGAGCACGGCGCGGTCGGGATCGACGGCGCGCTGCTCGCCGCGCGCGTGCGTACGCTGGTGGAGATCACCGGCGGCTGCGTCTGCTGCGCGACGCAAGCGGAGCTGGTGCGCGCGCTCGAGGCGCTGGCCGCGGCCTCCTCGCCGCCGAAGCGGATCCTGGTCGAGACCTCGGGCGCCGCCTCCCCGGCCGGCGTGCTGCGGGCGATCGCCACCGGCGCGGGCCACCTGCTCGACGGCGTGATCACCGTGGTCGACGCGACCCGCGTCGACGCGCTCGCCGAGCACGATCTCGCGATCGAGCAGATCGGCTACGCCGACGTGGTCGTGCTCTCGCGCGGGGACGGCTGCGACCCCGCGGGGCGCGCCCACGCGAGCGCGGTGGTCTCCGCGCACAATGGCGCCGCGTTGGTCACGACCGCGGCCCGGGGCGAGCTCGAGGATCCGGCGCTCGCGACGCTCCAGGCGCTGCTCGACCAGCGCCGCGCGGACCTCGGCCCCGCGCGTCCGGTTCCGGCGGCGAACGTCGCGCACGTCTACGAGTCGGTGTCGCTGTCGCTCGACGGCGAGGTCGACGAGGAGCGCTTGGCCGACTTCATGGAGCGAGACCTCGCGCGCTTCGCCGGGCGCCTCTTCCGCAGCAAGGGCATCCTCGCCGTCCAGGGCCTCGCGCAGCGCATGATCGTGCAGGGCGTGGCCGACCTCGTGGAGGTGACGTTCGGCGAGCCGTGGGGCGACGGCCCGCGCAGCAGCCGCTTCGTGCTGGTCGGCTTCGGCCTCGACCGCGCGGCGCTCACGCGCGCCTTCGCGGGCTGCGCCGTCATACCTGGCTGACGATCAGCGCGGCGGAAACGCGCGCACGAAGCCCTCGACCGCGGCGATGCCGGCAAAATCGAGCTCCTGCGTGCTGGGCGGCATCTGTCCGGTGCCGCGCGCCTTCATCGTGGCGATGAGCACGCTCTGATCGGGCGCGCCCGGCGCGAGGCGCAGACCGCCGCCCCAGCCCGGCAGCGTGGCGGGAACGCCGACGATCGACGTCATCATCTGCCACGACGCGGCCGGCCGGGTGGACGCCTCGTCGAAGCCGATGCGAAGACGGAGCGTGGAGTCCTTGCCGTTCGCGCCCGGCGTCGCGTTGTGGCAGCTCACGCCGCAGTTGACGTGCAGCACCCCGAGGCCTGGCTCCACGGTGACGCTGGTCTGCGCCGGCGGAGGCGCGAGGCGCTTCTCCTGCGCGAGGACCGCGAGGGTGACGCCCGACGCTGCGGGCTGCGCGAGCGAGATGGCCTCGAAGCCGAGGAGGATGTCCTTCCGCCCCTTGTGGCAGTCGTTGCACTCGATCACGGAAGGCACGTGGTACGCCGCGCCGCCGATGGTGAGCGACCGGCCTTCCCCGCGCGTCGCCTTCGTTCCGTCCTCCGACCAGACGTAGGAGGCCATGACCCAGCTGTCCTCCTTCGCCTTCCACAGGAGGCGCGTCTCGATCTTGCGGTCGCGGAAGCGGAACTCCTTCCACACCTTGGTGCCGACGGGGAACTTCCAGTCGTCCATGTTCGAGGCGTCGATCGGTGCCCCGGGCAGCTCGATCCAGCGCTCCTTCTCGTAGCCGTCACTCCAGAACGAGACCGCCGGCGCGTAGAGCCTAGCGGACCTCGCGACCTCCTTGGCCGCGAAGTCGGCGTACAGGCCGGTGCACGCGAGCTCCGCGGGCGCCTGGTCGGTGGCGGGCCCGCAGACGATGGGCGCGGTCCCCTCCTCCTTGGCGCAGCTCGCGAGCGCGATCGACAGCCCCAGACGAACCACCAGGCCCTGTCGAAAAATCCCCATCGCGCCCTGGTAGTGTAGCCGAGCTGCGCAGCGAAGCAGCCACATCCGGCATCGAAGGAGGGA
>JAYTBL010000933.1:0-6956 GCA_043736975.1 Polyangiaceae bacterium | reverse complement strand
AGCGCCCGCACGGACCGCGCCGAAGAGCGCCGCGAGGAGCCGCGCGTACTCCTCGCCGAGCCCGGCCGCGACCGCGCCGCGGACGAACGCTTCGTCGTCGATCGGCACGTAGCGGATCGGACGTCCCACGGCCTCCCCCAGGATCGCCGCCGCCTCGGCGTACGTCAGCGCCTCCGGTCCGGTCAGCGTGTAGGCCTTGCCGTCGTGGGCGGCGTCGGCGAGCACCACCGCCGCGGCCTCTCCGATGTCCCGCGCGTCGATGAGCGCCGTGCGCGCCTCCGCGGCGGGGAGCGGGATCACGCCCTCGGTGGCGATCGGGTGCTCCAGCGGCGCCTGCTCGAAGCTCGCCCAGGACGTGAAGGTCATCGCGAACGGCGACGACGCCGGGACGCCGATCGCTCCGTGAGAAGCGAGCGCATCATGAGCTCCAGACCAAGACCGTGGTGTTTTTCGGACGGATCCTGCTTCCCAGGCCGTAAAATCATCCATCCTACCCAGAACGATTCTCGTCCCCCGAGTCCGGTCGCCGGGTCATACTCCTTGCGATGATGAAGCGGATCCTGCGCATTGCCGGGGGCTTCGAGGAGGCTGCCGAGATCGACCGTCGCGACGTCGCTGCGATGTCGTTCGAGGAGAGAATCTCCGGTGTCGAGCGGCTGCGGAGGGTCTGGGTCGGTGAAGATCGAGCTGAATCGCGACTGGACCGAGTTCTTGTGTGCGCTGATCGCCCGACGAGTGCGGTTCGTCCTCGTCGGCGGCCACGCGGTGGCGGGACACGGCGAGGCGCGACTGACGGAGGATCTGGACGTGTTCGCCGATCGGACGCTCGTGAACGCACGAAGGCTACGTGATGCGCTGATCGATTTCGGCTTCGGCGCCGCTGTGCCCGAAGCGAGCGAGCTCGCGCGTCCCGACAAGGTGATCATGCTCGGGCAGAAGCCCTGGCGCATCGACATCCTCACCGGCATCGACGGCGTGTCCTTCGACGAAGCCTGGGCCACGCGGGTCGAGGCCGACTTCGTCGCCAGACCGCTCTACGTGATCGGCCGAGATATGCTCCTCCGGAACAAGCGCGCGGCGGGCCGCGCCAAGGATCTGCTCGACGTATCGATGCTCGAGGCACACGCGTCGCCGAGGCCGCTCTTCGTCGCAAAGAAGAAGGCTGCGAAGAAGAAGCTCGCGAAGAAGAAGCTCGCGAAGAAGAAGGGAGAGGCCGCGCGAAGCTGAGGAGTCCAACTGGCGGTCGTGGTCGTTGCAAGGGGGCCACCGACCGTGATCATCTCGGATGGGCGAGACGATCGAGCTGAGCGCGGCCAGGATGGTGGCGGCGCTGCGGCTGGGGCTGGGGCGTGCCCTCATGCACGCGCGCGCACGCCGCGGTCCCAAGCGCGGACGACGCGGTCGAGGCCTGCACGCACGCGTGGGCGTACGACCCTCAGTCCGAGAACGACCGCGCGCCGTGGCTCTTCCAGATCGCCTCGGCCGCCGGCTTGCTCGCCGCCTCCGAGCCACTTCCGCCGCTGACCGAAGCCTGGACGTTGCTCGCGGCCTCTTGAAATGCCAGCCAGCCGCCACTAAACCCTCACACCGGCGCTCTCACCGCGAAGAGAGATGTGGATGAAACGCTCGCGCATCATAGTGACTGCTGCCCTGCTCCTCCGCTGCGTCGCGTGCGATGCGCCTGGCCCGGCGTCGGTGCCCGTACGATCGTCCGTCGCGCCGCCCCCATCGGCGGCGCCTCCGTCCGCTGCTGCGGCTCCGCCTCCCCGCGCCACGCCGGTGGGCAGCTGGGAGACAGCCTGCGTCAACAAGGCCAAGACGAGGATTCGTTACGACGAGGCGCTCGCGCTCCTCGGTACGTACACGTTCTACGCCGACGGCGGTTGTACGCTCGCGACCAGCGTCAACACGTGGACCGGACACGCGGAGCTCGGCGAAGACCAGCCGGGCGCGAGGAGGATCACCGTCCACTTCGACTCGTTCCGCTCGCTGCCGCTCGTCGAAGCGGGGGTCGCGTCGATGAATGCGAATGCGTACTGCGGCTTCAAGGACTGGACGATGGGCGCCGAGCGCGACGTCCTGGGGCTGAAGTGCTACGGCTTCTCCATCCCGAAGGGAGGGCAGAGCCTGGATATCTTCGCGGTCAGCGGGAGCAAGCTTCGCTTCGGCAAGGGGTCGAAGATCATCGCCTCGCCGAAGGAGAGCGACCGCCCCACCGAGCTCAGCGAGGGGGGGGCATTCGAACGGAGTAGCGGCCTCTAGAACGAGATCGCGCGCGCGAACGCCATCGGGCGAGCGAGCGCCCGCTCGATCGTTCGCCACGTCGGCGCGCCCGCGCCGTCGAGCTTCGCCGCGAAGACTCGATCCGAGAGCACGTCACCCGACTTGACGCCGCCCAGCACGACCAGCTCGTCGCCGAGCATCACCACCGTGCCGCCCAGCAGCGGCGTGGGCAGGGGCGGCTCGGTCCGCCACGGGCCGAGCGTGCCTCCGGCACCGATCGCCGCGCTGAGCACGCTGTCGAGGATCGCGCCGTTCCGGCCGCCGAGCACGTAGAGGCGGCCGCGCGCGCCGATGCAGGTGGCGCCAACCGCGCCGGTCGCCAGCCGCGGCTGGGCGGCGAACGGTCCGAGCGCGCCGGCGGCCGGGTCGAGCGTCGCGTGGTCTACCGCCGCGCTGGGATTGTCGGGCGGCGTCTCGCCGCCGACCACATAGAGCTCGTTGCCGACGAAGCAGGTCGACGGCACCTCGCGCGCGCTGGCGAGGGGCCTACGGAGGTCGCGAAACGCGCTGGCGGTGAGCGCGTTGGCGTCCACCGAGGCGACGAAGGTGCTGGACGAAGCGACCACGAAGACGAGGGAGCCCGCGGTGGTGAGCGCGCCGCGCGCGATCGGGACGACGGGGCCCGTCCCGACCGTCCATCCCTCGAGCCCGCCGCGTGGAGCGCGCACCAGGACGAGCGGCCCATTCGGCTCCGCGATCGTCGCGACGTCGTCACGCACCGACGCCGCACCCACGAACGCCCAGCCGTCCGCCGCATCGACCGGGCCGTAGATCCCGGGCTCCGGCAGCGCAAAGCCCGGGGTGAAGAGCGCGAGATCGGCGCCCCGCCAGGTCGCGAAGAGCGTCGTCGCGGTCGCGCGCCGGAGGGTCGGAGGCGGAGCCGGCTCCTCGCCGCCGATCAGGTAGACGGACGCGCCGGCGCCGCCCTCAGCGGCGCTGGCGTCGCCGCCCTCGGAGGCAACCGCGTCCGCGATCGCGGCGTCGGTCTCGCCGGGGTCCGCCGCGAGGAAACGTCCCGGCGAAGCGCCCAGGCTGCACGCCGTCACCACCACAACGGGAGCGAGGAGGAGGACGGCGCGCTTCTTCATCGCGTCGCGGTCGAACGCGCCGGTGTGCGTGGCAGGAGGAAGAAGACGACGCTCGCCGCGGCAGCGACCACCCCGACGCCGAGCGCGACGTCGGCGAACGCCGCGTTGCGGGTCATCGCGTCCACGCGCGAGGGCTCGCAGCGCGGCGCGCAGCCTTCGAGGTCGCTCTTCTGCGAGGAGGAGATCAGCGCGAGCACGCCGAAGCTGACGAGACCGGCGATCGCGACGCCACCGAAGGCCCACCCCGCTACCGCGGCGGGTCGGGTGCCGCGCGCCTGCGCGTCGTTCGGTGGCTCGAAGACGACGCCCACGACTCTCCCGCGCTCGCCCTCGCGAACCAGGATGTTGAGGGTCCGCGCGGGGGCGTTCTTCCGCTCGAGGACCAGCTGGTGCGGGCCAGGGTCGACCTCGAAGGCGCGTCCGTCGAGGCGGTCGACGGTACGCTTGCCGTCGACGCTGACGCGCACGTCCAGCACGTCGGTCAGGCCATCGTTTGCGGAGACCACGATGCTCGGTATCTCCTTCTCGAGCTCGGAGAACCACTGCGCGCAGTCGGAGGCCACGGCGCGCGGGCAGGTCGACGCGCCGCAGGTCTGCGCCGCGGCGCGCGCGTCGATGAGCTTGCCGGCGCGCCTCTGGAGCTGCGCGCTCTCGTAGGCGGTCATGCACGCTTCGGTCTCTCCCGCCCAGACCGGCGCGACCGCGAACGAGATCGCGGCGCACGCTGCCAGCGCGAAGGCTCGGGCCCTGATCATGCGGGTAGGAGGTTACCGGAGGCAGAGAGGCGAAACAACGCGGCTAGCGCCGGCCCTTCAGCGCAGGCAATCGGGCTTTGGCTTCCGGATGCCTCGCGCATCGATCGTGTAAGGGACGGCGCAGGGAGAGGGGCCAGCGGGCTCGGTCGTCGCGCTCGCCAGCGCCGGCGCGGCGGACGCGGCCACCTTCGGCGGAGCGCGGACCCCGACCTTCGGCGAGGGCGCTGCGATCGAACGCGCGGCCGAGGTGGCCGCGGGCGTGGCCGGGGCGGGCTCCGCGGCGCTCGTCGCGAGCGCGGCAGGCGCCGAGGCCGAGACGCTGGGCGATGAAGGTGGGACCTCCGCCAGGCTCGGGGCCGCTGGCGTGCCCAGCCTCGCGCGGACCGCGAACCCCGAGAGCGCCACGACGGCGACCGCAGCCAGGGCCGTAGGGACCATCCATGACGCGCTCGCGCCCTTTCGCGCGCGCGTTTCGCGGGGGCCGCTCGCGGTCACCACGTCGCTTCGCGTCTCGTCGCCGGCCGTTGCCGCGACCGCCAGCGAGCGCACCGAGGATGCCTCGCTCGTCGAGATTGCGGCCGCCTCGACTTCACGGAGCACGGCGCGGAGCTCGTCGAGGCTGGGGCGCGCCACCTCCTCGAGCCACGCCGCGAGCTCGCGTGCGCTCGCGGGAGGCGCCGCGGCCTCGAGCGCGTCGGCCATCTCCGCCGCCGAGGCAAAGCGTCCTCCAGGATCACGCGACAGGGCGCGCATCGTCACGCGCTCCAGCGCGTCGTCGACCTCGGGGCGCTTCTCGCGAGGCGAGCGGAGCTCCTCGGTCAAGACCGCGGCGAGCGTCGACTCGGCGTCGTCCGTGGTCGCGAAGAGGCGCTCGCCGGTCAGCGACTCCCAGAGCACGACGCCCGCCGCCCAGAGGTCGGCTCGCCGATCGACCGCGCGTCGCTTGAGCTGCTCCGGCGCCATGTAGGCGATCTTTCCGCGAACGCTGAGCGTCTCGGTCTGCTGGAGACGGAACGCCGCCTTGGCGATCCCGAAGTCGACGACGCGCGGAAGACCGTCCGCCGCGACGATCACGTTCTGCGGCGAGAAATCACGATGAACGAGATCGAGCGGCTCGCCGGTGGGGCTGGTCGCGGTGTGCGCCGCCTCGAGCCCGCGCAGGGCTCCGACCAGGATCGCGCTCGTGATGGGGAGCGGGAGCTTCACCTGCTTCTTGAGGAGCTCGGCGAGCGACTGCCCGAGCACGAACTCCATGATGAGGAACACCTCACCGTCGTTCTCGACGACGTCGAGCGTCGGCACCACGTTGGGGTGGCGCACGCGCGAGGCGATGCGAGCCTCGTCGAGGAAGCGGCGGACGGACTCGTCGAGCCCTGCCAGGTGCGTGTGCAGCCGCTTGATCGCCACCGCGCGCGAGAAGCCGCCGTCACCGACGATACGCCCGAGAAAGACGGTCGCCATTCCGCCCTTCGCGAGCTCGGCGAGCAGCACGTACCTGGCGATGCGCAGCGGAAGCTGGCGCGCGGCGTTCATCTCTTCGCGGAGCGTATCACATGCCTCGCGCGTACTTCCCGAGCCGATACTTCGCCATCTTGTGCAGCAATGTGCGCCGCGAGATCCCGAGCCGCTCCGCGGTGTGGGTGTGGTTGCCGCCGCTGGCGGCGAGCGCGTCCTCGATGCTCTTCCGCTCCGTGACCTCGAGCTGGGAGCGCCCTGGCAGGCTCTGGCCTCCGTCGCGGATCGAAGGTGGCAAGTGCTCGGGTCCGACCACGCCGCCGGTCGCGAGCACGAAGGCGTGTTCCATCGCGTTCCTCAGCTCTCGCACGTTGCCCGGGAAGCCGTGGTGCTGAAGGCGCTCGAGCGCTTCGGTCGAGAGCTGCGGCCGGGTCTCCTGGATCCTCGACGCGAACTCGTGCAGGAACATCCCGGCGAACATCGCGATCTCCACCTTGCGCTCCCGGAGCGGAGGGATGCGGAGGACGAAGCCCGCGAGGCGGTAGTAGAGGTCCTGGCGGAACGCGCCGTCGCGCGCCGTAGTCTCGAGATCGCGGTTGGTGGCGGCGATGACGCGAGCGTCGAAGGGGATGCTCGCGGTCCCTCCGACCCGCATGAAGGACTTCGCCTCGAGGACGCGGAGCAGCTTGGCCTGGGAGGCGGCCGACATCTCGCCCACCTCGTCGAGGAAGAGCGTGCCCCCGTCGGCGAGCTCGAAGAGTCCTTTTTTGTCCTCGGTGGCCCCCGTGAACGAGCCTTTGCGGTGGCCGAAGAGCTCGCTTTCGAGGAGGTTCTCAGGGAGCGCGGCGCAGTTCTGGACGACGAAGAGCTTGTCCGTGCGCTTCGAGCGATAATGGATGGCGGAGGCGACGAGCTCCTTGCCCGTGCCCGTCTCGCCCTCGATGAGCACACTGACTTTGGTCGCCGCGACCTTGTCGATGTGGGCAAGCAGGTTGACCATCGCTTTGCTCGTGCCGATGACGTCTTTGCTCCCGGAGCGCTTGGCCTCGCGCGTCTTCAGGTAGCTATTCTCCTTCTGGAGCCGGTCCTCCGCGACGCGCAGGCGCTCGATGAGGCGCGCGTTGGCCACCGCAAAGCTTGCTGAGGCAGAGAGCAGCGTGAGCACGTCGACGTCGGCCGCGGAGAGCATCCCAGGCGCGTCGCGGTTGTCTACCTGGAGCACCCCGACGAGCCGCTCCCCGGTGAAGAGGGGGACGCCGATGGTGCTGCGGATGCTGGCGCCCACGAGCGAATCGCTGCCGCCGACGTCACGCGGAGCGTCGCGGAGGACCGGCTCCAGAAGGAGAATAGCTACCTGAAGACGCGCGAGGCCAAG
>JAYTBL010000932.1:0-6962 GCA_043736975.1 Polyangiaceae bacterium | reverse complement strand
CCTCATGCGAGATTTCCTGCCGTGCTCTGTTCGTTTGCGCTCCCGGCCCTCGCCTGCGGTCAGAGATCGCCGCCGGCGGCTCCTGAGGTGCCGCTCGTCGTCGCGCCGCGTGGTACCGCTGACAGTGGTCAGGCGGTCGCGTTGCGGTCAGCGGCAGCCGACGGCGGCGCCCGTGCTGGAGCGGGGCTGGCAGCCGACGGGGAGCGCCGAGGACATGTTCTTCGGGCGCGCCGGGAGCGGGCCGCCTCCGCCGAAATCGATGCAGTTGCGGTAGCTGGTGCTGCCGCAGTACGGGTTCACGCCCCCGCCGGCGGCGCGCGCCGGGACCAGCGGCGTGGCGCCGAAGCCGATGCAGTCGGCGTCGCACGAGCCCGGCCAGCGCTCGGCGCTGTCGACCTCGACGCCGCTGCAGTCGTAATCGAACGACGGCACGCCCATGGAGTTCGTGAACGTCGTGCCGAAGAACATCGCCTGCCCGGGGCGGACGTTGGGGTTCGAGTCGAGGCAGTCGCCGCTGGTGGCGACGTGGCCCGCGGGCGGCGCGCAGGCCTGCACCGAGGCCGCGCCGCCCACGCCGTCGCCGTCGCCGTCCGCGTACCACTTGGGCAGCGCGCTGCAGGCCTTGGCCGGGTTGTTGGTGCAGTCGCCGAAGCCGGTGCGGCACGCGAACGTGCACGTGCTGTTCAGGCAGACGGCATCGCCGTTCGCCGGCGCGGCGCACTTGTTCCCGCAGGCATTGCAGTTGTCGAGGTTGGTCTTGAGATCGACGCAGCCGCCGCCACACTCGGTGAGCCCCACCGGGCAGCTGGAGACGCAGCCCGCGGGCGCGCACAGCGCCGCCGTGCTCGGACACTTGATCCCGCACTTGCCGCAGTTCAGCGGGCTCGAGAGCGGCGCCTCGCAGCCGTTCTTCGGATCTCCGTCGCAGTCGCCGTGGTCTCCCACGCAGCTGTCGGCGGCGCATTGCCCGGCCTTGCACGTCGCGCTCTTCGCGAACGCCACCGAGCAGGGCAGGCAGTCGGTCGCGCTGCAGCCGTACGCGGGATCGTTCTTCGATACGCACGCGCCGGCGCAGGTCTTCTGATCGGCGGCGCAGCCGGTGGGGGTCGCGTCGGGTCGCTCGGCGACGCCGTCGCCCGCATCGTCCTCGATGGGCGCTCCGGTCTCGTCGAGCACGGCTGCCGCGTCGAGCCGATCGCGCGCGGCGCCGAAGTCGACGCCGGCGATCACCGAGCAGCCCGCAGCGATCAGCACCACCGGCAGCGCGAACACGAGAGCACGCCTCGACATCAGAACGTCCTCCTCATCATCAGCCCCAGCTCGCCGGGTCCCGGGCCGAAGGTCGTGGCCGCCTTCCTGGTCGGGCTCGTCGTCAGGAGCAGCGCGCCGCCGGCGCCGAGCCCCACGACGCCCGCGATCACCGTGATGGTGCTCACGAGCGAGAGAGTCTCGCCGGACCTCGCGGCGCTCGTGCCCTCGGGATCGCACGCGAGATCGCCGTCGCAGTGGTCCTTCACCGTGCTCGCGCGATCGAGCGTCATGATGCCGGTCACGCCGCCCACCACCAGGCTCGCAGCGCCCACGCCGACCAGCACCCAGCCCACGGTGCGCAGCGGGCTTGCCTCGCTCGCGGGCGGCGACGGCGGCGTCACCACCGAGGCGGGCCTCGGGTTTGGCGCCACCGGCCCGTCGACGTCGAGCGGTCCGAGCTCGACCTCGGTGAGCGCGCTACCCTCCTTCAGCGCTACGGTCGTCCTCTTGGTGCGCGCGGCAGGCGCCTCGACGGTGAACGCGACGTCGCCCGGGTCGATCCGCAGCTCCACGCCCTGCTCCACGACGCGCTCGCCGGCGCGCACCGTCGTACCCTTCGGCGCGCCGCTGACCCGCACCACGATCCTGGGGATGCGCTTGTCGAGCGCCTCGGCGCGGCCCGTGGCGTACCCCTTCTTGTCGGCAGTGACGAAGTTGGCGGCCGCGCTCACGAAGGCGTCGCGCGCAGCGATGAGATGGTTGCGCCGCTCCTCGCACTCGCCGAGGTTCAGCGAGGTGCCGGGGGCCGGCTCCTTCTTCTGGCTCTCCGCGAACCGCGCGCACGCCGTCTCGTAGTCCTTGTCCTGCATCGCGTTGCGACCTTCGCGGAACAGCCTCTCGCCCTCGGTGGGCGGCGCTGCGTACGCCGCGGCGGGCAGCGCGAAGAGCGCGAGGCCGAGCAGCTGCGGGACGAGGCTCCGGATCATCAGAACCGGTTGTCGAAGAACTTGTTGGGGTCGGCCGAGGCCTCGGGCTTCGGCTTGGCGCGCGGCCCGCCGGGCAGCTTCTTCGCCGTCGCGCTGGGGCCACCGGAAGGGGCGGCAGAGGCAGCGCTGGCCGCGACCGGCGTGGCATCGGCGTCCGCGATCGGCGGCGGTGGGGTGGCAGGCGGCGCGCTCACCGTGACGCTCGCGTACCCCGCCGAAGACGTCGCGGGATCGGTCGCGACGACGGGATGATTGCGCGCGCGCGCGACCATGATGCCGACGACCACCACGCCGAGGAACGCGACGAGGCCCACGCTCGCGCCGATGATCGCCGCGGCCGACGTCTTCTTGGGCGACGGAACGGGCCCCGGGAAGCCGGACGCGCTCATCATCGCGCGGTTCGTGGTGAGGCTCGGGACCGGCTCGGGGTCGACGCTCTGCCGCGACACGGGCGGCGTGAGCATCGTCGAGCCGTAGAACGGCCCGGGCGGGGACGATCCGTCGCCGTAGGATGCGTGCGGCGCGGGATGGAGCTCGGGCGCGAAGCGCAGCGTGGTCGACGGCGCGAAGGGCGCCGGGCCCCCGAGCGCGCGCCGTGCCTCGCGGACCGCGGCCTGCATCTCGAGAGCGCTCTGCCAGCGATCCTGGCGCTCGAAGGCGCTCGCGCGATCGATGATGTGGATCACCTGGGGCGGCGCTTCGGGCAGGAGCGTCGCGAGCGACGGCATCGGCTGCATCATGGCCGCGAGGAGCTCTTCGGCCGCGGTGGCTGCGGTGCGCGGGCGCTTGCCGGTCATGAGCGACGCGAGCGTCACGCCCACCGCCCAGAGATCGCTGCGCGCGTCGACGTCTTCCCAGCGGCCGCGCGCCTGCTCGGGCGGCATGTACGCCGGAGTGCCCATGAGCATGCCGGTCTGCGTGACGCCCTCGCTGAAGGACTCGCTGAGGCGCGCGATGCCGAAGTCGAGGATCTTGAGCTGCCCCTCCGAGGTGAGGAAGAGGTTCGCGGGCTTGATGTCGCGGTGGACGAGCCCGATGGCATGCGCGCCGACGAGGATGTCGAGGAGATCGTCGGCGACCTGGAGCGCCTCCGTCACCGTGAGCGGGGACACGATGCCGCGACCGTGGCGCTCGAAGGAGCGACCCTCGAGCAGCTCCATGACGAGGTAGACGCTGCCATCGTCCGCCTTGTCGTCGTCGAGGACCGACACCACGCCGGGATGATTGATCTTGTTCGCGAGGTAGCCCTCGCGGACGAAGCGCGCCACGAGCTCGGGGTCGGCGGCGCAGTGCGCGTGCAGGATCTTGACCGCCGCGCGCTTGCCGTTGCGGTGGGTCGCGCCGTAGACCGCCGCGCTGCCGCCGTAGCCCAGCAGGTTGTCGAGCGTCCACTTACCGTCGAGGAGGGAACCGACCCTCGCTTCGGCTTGCTTGCGCGCGGACGACGACGACGACACTGCGAGATCTTACCATTCGTGAGGCTTCGCGCCCTCACTCCGTGTGGCACCGCCGCACCTTCTGGCACCTACATTCCGGCACACCGTCAGCCGACGGTGGACGCCGTGGTCCTCGGTCTCCAGGCGATCGAGGTAGTGCTTCCCGAGGAGGCTGATCTCCACCGGCAGGCGGCTGCGCTCCGGCTCGCGATCACCGACTTCGCGCTTCGAGCAATCGTCTCTCGCGGTAGAGCCGGCGCCCTCTACAGCTTCGCGTCACTGCAGCCGGCGCGGCGCGTGCATGAGGCCCGCTCCATGGCCAGACCTGTGAACCGGCCGGACGCCGGCGACACCAATGGCACGCTACCGAGCGGCTCTGGACGTCCCACGGTGGACCCTGCGCTCCTCGGCGAATTCTGCTCGAACGTCGGCATCGAGGACGGGAAGGTCCAGGCATTCGCGCCCGTGAAGGACTGCCATACGGATCACTACTGAGAGGTCTACTTCCACGCCAACAAGGTGCTCAAGAACGAGCTTGCCGAGTTCCCGGCGCCGATGCCCGCGCAGAACGTCAACGTTGGGCCGGTCGTCGGATGAAATGACTCGACCGAAATCAGTCGCCGTAGTCAGCGCGACCGTCGCAGATCAGGGCGCGGGCTGGCTGACGGTGTTCCCGTCGAGCGTGACCGCGGTCTGCGCGAAGAGCCGTCCGTTGATCGATGCACCCGAGTGCAGTGCGATCGACGTCTGGCACATGACGATACCTTCCACGTGGGCGGTCGTGTCGACGTCCGCGAGGCCTGAGACCTGCCAGAAGACGTTCTGCGGGCGCGCTCCGCCGCTGAGCACGATCTTGACGCCGCTGCTGATGGTAAGGTCCTTCGCGATCTGGAAGATCCACACGTCCGTGGCTTTGCCGGCGAGGGTCAGCGACGTCGGGATGAGCAGCCCCGTACCAAACTTGAAGACGCCTGGCGCGAGCGTCATGCCGCCGATGTTGCCGGCGCCGAGCTCGGTCGCGGTAGCCGCGCGGCCCGCCGCGTCGGTGAATGCAGTCTGCATGTCGAGGACCGCGGTGCCGAGGTTGGTGGGCGTGGGGGGAGCGTCGTTGGGCGCGTAGACGCGCCCGGTGACCTGCGCCGAGATCGAGAAGAATTTCGTGGCGTCCGCGGTGAGCGCGAAGCCCGTGATAGAGGTGCGGGCCGCGGGGCTGAGGCCCAGGTTTCCAGTGATCACCGAGGACGGCACGGTGGAGATGCCGCTCTTCGCGAGGACGACGTAGTTGCCGGCCGAGCCGAGATTCACTGCGCCTGGCGCGAGCTGGTTCGCACCGCCGCCGGGGTTCCCTCCGTTGTCCCGCGTGCCGCCGCTCGCGCTCGCTGCCCCCGTGGGATCCTCGTTTCCTCCGCTGCTGCCCCCGCCGCCGCTCGCGGAGCCCGCAGGGTCTCCGGCCTCCGACCCACACGCAGCGCCGAACGAGAGGAGAACAACCGCGAGACCGAGCTTGCAAGGAATCATGGGAGTGAGCAGGTGCACGAGGCGAGCCGCTCGCAAGTCCGCACAACACGCCACTGCGTGATCGACGAGTGCGTATCCACGCCTCACTCACGCCGTGCGTGCTCGCCGTTGGCGCGATGCCTGCATGTCGGCAGGGCGATCACGTCCGCGTAAATAGGCGCGCCCCGGGGGCGAGTAGTTCGCCGGACGCGCAACCCTGGCCCTCTCATCACAAACACAGCAGCACGCCGAGGTTGGTCCCGAGGACCCGCCGGGATCTCCCGGTGTAAGAGTATGAAGTCCGCGAAGGTGGCCCTGAGCATGCCCGCTGAGGTGCTCCGGCTTGCGAAGAACGGGGTCGCATCCGGGCGCGCCAGGTCGCTCAGCCTCGATGCGATGGACATCGAGCACGGCAAGCCGACCAAGGCGGCGACAGCATGGGCAAGGCGCGTCATCAAGCGGTCGTCCTAGACGCCGGCGCTCTCATCGCGTTCGAACGCGGCGACGCGCGGATGCGCGCCCTCGTGCGCGAGGCGCTCAAGACGGGCGTCCGACTCGTCATCCCAGCGGGTGTCCTCGGCCAAGCATGGCGAGGCGCCGCGCGTCAGGCGCCGCTCCGGGCTCTCGTGAAGGGACCGACCACCATCGTGCCTGCGCTCGATCAGGTGCTCGCGGAAGCGGCGGGAGTTCTGTGCGGGCGCGCCGGCACCTCCGACGTGATCGATGCGTCCGTCGTCCTGGTCGCACGCCGCGAGCGCGCCGTCGTCGTGACGAGCGACGAGGGTGACCTGCGCCACCTCGACCCAACGTTGCCAGTGGAGCGAATCTGACGTCGCCCCGCCCGGACCTCTTCGCCTACCGGCCCACCGGCTACGGCGCGCCCAGCGGACCCGATCCCGAGGCCGAGCGCTTCGTCACCATCGGGCTCTCCACGCTTCGGATCGGCAGCGCGCGGGCGCGATCGACGCAGCCCGCTGCCTGCAGACCGCCGAGATCGAGCATCGCGCTCGAGAGCTCGCCGCCCTGGGCGTGCGTCGCGAGGATCACGGGGTCCGCCGCGCCCGCGCCCATCGCCGACAGGCAGCCGCTGCGTGAGAACGCGTCCTCCGGGAGATCACCGAGCGCCGCGCTCCCGGGCTCGACCGCGATCGCGCGCGCACCACGCCCGCGCGCGCCTCCGCACGCGGCGAGCGCCGCGCAGGTACCGCCGGCAAGGATGAGGAGCGCGAGCGTCGGCGAGGCGAGCCGAGAGACGAGGACCATCGCGTCCCTCAACGGTCGCCCCGCCCCATCGCTCAAGGGGCAACGCGCCGCGGTCGCTCGGGGCGTTGGCGTGCGGCAAAGGGGCGCGCGCGTGCGCCGCACGCGTGGTGCTACCGTGCGCGTATGAACTCTACCTTCACGCGTGGCCTCACCGCCCTCGTTCTCACCACGCTCGCTGCCTGCGGCGGCGACGCGACTCCGCCGGCGGTCACTCCCGCCCCCTCCCCCACGATGCCCACGCCGGCCAGCACGCAGCCCAACGCGCCGTCGACCTCGCTCGACGCGCCCGCGCCGACCCCGCTGCCGTCGGGCTACACGCTCTCGCAGGAGGGCGGCGACTGCGGAGACGACGCGGCGGTGAAGAAGAAGTGCGCGACCGGTCTCATGTGCACGCCCGCGGCTGGTGGTGCGGCCGGTGCGCCCGGCAAATGCACGAAGGCGAAGCTCTGAGCGCGCGACCGCGCGCTCTTCTTGAGGAGAATGTCGTAGCCCGCGGCGAGCGCGGCGTCGCGACAGCCATCGAGCGAGT
>JAYTBL010000931.1:0-2776 GCA_043736975.1 Polyangiaceae bacterium | reverse complement strand
CCAGCCGACTCCTCCTCCTCGTCGTCCCTCTCTCGTTCTTCGTCTTCATCAGCTCGCAGACCGGCTTCAGTCACCACCTCCGCTACGTGCTGCCCGTCATCCCGTTCCTCGCGCTCGCGGCGGGCTCGCTCGGCGCGACGATGCGCGGGCGGTGGCCGCGCCGGTTCGTCCTCGCCGGCGTTGCGGCGAGCGCGCTCTCGTGCGTCGCGTCGGTGCCTCACTCGCTGTCCTATTTCAACGTCGTCGGAGGCGGGTGGAGGCACGGCGACGAGCATGTCATCGACAGCAACGTCGACTGGGGACAGGACCTCGGGGACCTCGGGGTCTGGTATCGCACGCACCGGGACCGCCCTTTGCGCCTTGCCTACTTCGGTGGCGTCGACCCCCACGTGGTCGGGCTCGAATACACGCTGCCGCCATCGTCCCCGGAGCCAGGGCGTTTCGTCCTCAGCGTCAACTTCGTGCGCGGTATGCGCTTCGCCGCCGTCGACGGCGCGAGCCGGCAGGTCACGCTCGCAGAGGGCGAACTCGACTATTTTGCGGCGTGGGAGCCGGTCGAGCGAATCGGCTCGTCCATTCGCGTCTACGAGGTATCGCGCGACGACGCCAACGAGGCGCGTCGTCGGCGTGGCTTACCCGAGCTCTAGCTCAGCAGGTCACACCCGGTGCCGGCGAGGCGAGTGCCGGCTGTTCCTCGTTCGCGATGGACGGGACGATCGCGGGATGTTCGAGTCCGTCACTCCCCGACCTGCGAAGCGCGAAGCTGCGCCACACGACGTACACCGCGGGCACCACCAGCAGCGTGAGAATGGTGAGCGACACCAGCCCGCCCCACATGGGGGCGGCGATTCGCTTGGCCACATCCGACCCCACCCCGGTGTCGAGCAGGATCGGGAGCAGCCCGAACACGTTGGTCATCACGGTCATGAGCATCGGCCGGACGCGCTTGGCGCCTGCCTCGAGCGCGTGTTCGAGCAGGTCCTCCACCGTCCGGATCGCTCCGCTCTTCCGTCCCGCAGTCCACGCGTCGTCGAGGTAGACGACCATCACGCTGGCGGTCTCGGCCGCGACCCCGAGCAAGGCGATCATGCCGACCCAGACCGCGATCGACGTGTTGAACTTCATCATCCAGAGCATCCAGATGGCGCCCACCGCCGCGAAGGGCACGCTGCTCATCACGATGAGCGACTGCGCGACGCCCTTGAAGTTCAGGTAGAGGATCACGAACACGATGCCAATGGTGAGCGGGAGGATCCACGCCATCCGCCGCTGCACGCGCTCCAGGAGCTCGTACTGGCCCGTCCACTTGATCAGGTAGCCGGGGGGGAGCGTGACTTCTCTCGCCACGTGCTCCTTCGCGACCGCGACGTAGCCCCCGACGTCGCTGGTCTCGATGTCCACGTAGATCCAGCCGGTGAGCTGCCCCAGCTCGCTCTTGATCATGGGCGGCCCCATGACCGTCTCGATCTTCGCGAGCTGACCGAGAGGAACGAACGCCGCCGAGCCCCCCTCACGTTTCTCGCCTCCCATTGCGGCGCCGCTCGCTGGCGCCGCGATGGCTGGCAACGCCCGCGGCGCCAGCGGCGCGATCGGCACCAGCACGTCCCGGATGGCCTCGACGTTGTCGCGGAGCTCGCGCGGATAGCGCACGTTGATCCGGTAGCGCTCTCGCCCCTCGAACGTGGTGTCGACGTCCATGCCGCCGATCGTGCTCTCGACGACGTCGAGCACCTGCCGCACGTCCAGGCCGTAGCGCGCGATGGCCTCGCGATCGGGCGTCACGTCGAGAAAGAAGCCGCCCAGCTCCCGCTCGGCGTACACGCTGCGGGTGCTCGGGAGCGGACGAAGGACGCGCTCGAGGTCGTCGTTGATCCGGGTGATCACCTCGAGGTCGGGACCGAAGACCTTGACGCCGATCGGCGTCCGGATACCCGTCGACAGCATGTCGATGCGCGCCTTGATGGGCATCGTCCACGCGCCCTGTACGCCCGGCATGGTCGTGCGCGCAGCGAGCTCCTCGACGATCGCCTCCACGGTCATCCCCTTGCGCCACTCCTCCCGCGGCCGGAGTCGCACGATGGTCTCGAACATCGAGAGCGGCGCCGGGTCGAGCGAGGTCTGCGCGCGGCCGCTCTTGCCGAAGACGCGCTCCACCTCGGGGACGGCGCGGATCTGCTGGTCCTGCCAGGTGAGCAGCCGCTTGGCCTCGGCGATCGAGATGCCCGGCACCGTGATGGGCATGTAGAGCAGGTCCTCCTCGAACAGCGGCGGCATGAACTCCGAGCCGAGCCGCGACATCGGGATGACGGTGACGGCCATGATCGCGAGGACCATCGCGATCACGACGTAGCGGCCCCGCAGGCAGAGGCGAAGCAGCGGCCGATAGGCCGCGATGAAGAAGCGATTGACCGGGTTCTTCGCCTCCGGCCGGATCTTGCCTTTGAGGAGGCTGACCATCAGCGCCGGGACGAGGGTGATGGCAAACACCGACGCGAACGCCATCGAGAACGTCTTGGCCAGCGCGAGCGGCCGGAACAGGCGGCCTTCCTCCCCCTGCAGCGAGAAGACGGGCAGGAAGGCGATGGTGAGCACCAGCAACGCGCCGAACATCGACGGGCCGAGGTCCCGCGCCGAGGCGATCACCAGCTCCTGGCGGGACACCTTGCTCCCGACGCGCTCCGCCTCGGAGATCTTCTGGTGCGCGTTCTCGACGAGCACGCACGCCGAGTCCACCATGTCGCCCAGCGCGAGGATGACACCCGCCAGCGACATGATG
>JAYTBL010000930.1:0-2778 GCA_043736975.1 Polyangiaceae bacterium | reverse complement strand
GCCGCCGTGGAGTGGGCGCTCGCGCAGGCGGGCGTGACGTCGGTGGTCGCCACCACCCCGCCCTGGCACGCGGCCTCGATCCGCGTGCTCGAGAAGTCGGGCCTCGCGCGCGTCGGCACCGAGGAGCACGAGACGCTCGGAGAGGTGCTGCGGTTCGAGCGCAGGAGAACCCCGTAAACGAAGGGGTTTCCCGAATGTTGTCTTCCGTGGCGCGCTGCGCTTTGCTTCGGGGAGGAGCTGAGGTTAAACCCCCGCCGATGCCCGCCCTCCGCCGCACCCTCGGGCGCTCCTTTGCGCCGTCCGCCTTCGTCCTCCTCGCCGTCGGCGTGGCGGCGCTCCCGGCGCGCGCCGACGACCCGAAGCCCGCTCCCGCGCCTGCTCCCGAGGCGAAGCCGGTCCCCTTGGTGGGCGTGGGCGCGCCGAAGGTCGCCATCACCAACGACTCGGGCGCCGTGCAGACGTGCCGCGAGCAGGCGGCGCAGGCGTTCCTCATCCGCAGCAACTGGTTCCCGCACACCACCGACGCGGACAAGCTGAAGGAGGCGCGCAAGCTCTTCGAGGACTCGCTCAAGTATCGCACCGAGAAGTACGGATACTTCGAGGGCTTCGGCAGCCCCAAGTCGAACCCGCACCCGCCGAAGTTCTACGCGAAGTCGCTCACGTTCATGGGCATGAGCGTGCAGGTCAACGAGCGCATCATCCCCGCGCTCAAGTGCGTCGAGGCCGCGCTCAAGGCGAGCCCCGCCGGCAACGAGTACAAGCCGCGCGCGATGGGCGGCATCCGCTTCAAGAACACCTACCGCGGGATGGAGATCTCGAACCACGTCTACGGCATCGCCGTCGACATCGAGCCCGATCGCAACTCGTGCTGCGGCTGCGTCGCGCCCTGGCCCGACAACCCGCTCTGCAAGGCGAAGGGCAAGACCGTATGGGAGCGCATGGCCATGCCCAAGTCGTGGGTCGACACGTTCGAGCGCTACGGCTTCTACTGGCTCGGCCACGACGTCCTGCAGGACACGATGCACTTCGAGTTCCTCGGCGACCCCGACAAGGTGGTCGACGGCGCTCCGCCGGCTGCGCCCTGATCACCGGGCTTGCGCTGGCCGCGATTACGCCTAGAACGGGCGGGCCCGAATGATCAGCGCCCACGAGTTCACGATCAAGACCATGGACCTCGACGCCGGTGGCAAGGACTACCGCCTCACCGTCCGCGCGCCCTGGATGCGCGGCATCCTCGAGGACCACGAGGCGACGGCGACCGCGAAGGACGGGATCCTCGAGGTCCGCGCGTCGAAGAGCGGGCCCGACGTGGTGGTCCACGGCACCCTCGACGCGACGTTGAACGTGCCCTGCGCCCGCTGCCTGGAGCCGTTCGACACCGAGATTCATTCGGATATCAGCGTGATCTACGTGCCCGGATCGAAGATGAAGGACAGCGGTCCCGACGGCGAGGTGGAGTACACCCTCGAGGACGCCGAGGCCGACACCCTCCCCTACGACGGAGAGACAGTCGTGCTCGATGACCTGGTGCGCGACGAGCTATTGCTCGGAATCCCGATGATTCCCTTGTGCTCGGAAGCCTGCCCGGGTATGTCCCCCGCCCCGGAAAGCAATGCCGAGGCGACTCCCTCCAAGGAGAAGCCGATCGACCCGCGGCTCGCGCCGCTCCTGGCATTCCAGGCCAAGGCTTTCAAGTCTCGCAAGTGATCTGATCGAAGGAGTATGCCGTGGCGGTTCCCAAACGACGAATGAGCCGATCGAAGCGCAACATGCGCCGCGCGAATCACGACAAGGTGGTGCCCGTGCAGCTCATCGCGTGCGCGAACTGCGGCGAGCCCGTGACGCCGCACCGCGCGTGCTCCTCCTGCGGCCACTACAAGGGCCGGCAGGTCACGGACAAAGTGGCCAAAGCGAAGGTCTGACAGCGTAACGGCGCGCCCTCGCTCCGGTTACGCGTTCGTGCCAATCCGCAAATCCGCAGGCATGGGCCGCGGCCTTCGTGTGTCATGTTCTCGTCATGTGCTAGAAGCCTGACGCGCACCCCATGAACACGCCCGCCACACGCATCCTCGGCACGGGTCATTATCTTCCGTCCATCGTTCGCACCAACGCCGACCTCGAGAAGATGGTCGACACCAGCGACCAGTGGATCATGGACCGCACCGGGATCCGCGAGCGCCGCATCGCGCCCGAAGGCGTGGTGACGAGCGACATGGCGACCGCCGCGGCGCAGAAGGCGCTGGAGGCTGCCGAGCTGAAGGCGACCGACATCGACCTGATCATCGTCGCCACGGTCACGCCCGACATGCCGATGCCCGCCACCGCGGTCTACGTGCAGCAGAAGCTCGGCGCCGGCGCGTGCCCCGCGTTCGACCTCTCGGCGGCGTGCGCGGGCTTCATCTTCGGCCTCTCGATCGCCGACCAGTTCATCCGGTCGGGCACGATGAAGCACGTGCTGGTCATCGGCGTGGAGCTGCTCTCGCGCGTCATCAACTGGGAGGACCGCACGACGTGCGTGCTCTTCGGTGACGGCGCCGGCGCAGCCATCCTGGGACCCGCGGGCGGCGCGACTCACAACGGCAAGCCGCGCGGGCTGCTCTCGACGAAGATCCAGTCGGACGGCCTGCTCGCGCACTCGCTCATGATCCCGGGCGGGGGCTCGGCCTCGCCGATGACCCCGGAGCTCATGGAGCAGAAGAAGCACAAGGTCCACATGCGTGGGCAGGACATCTTCAAGGTGGCCGTGAAGAACCTCTACTCGGCGACCAAGGAGGCCCT
>JAYTBL010000929.1:0-2779 GCA_043736975.1 Polyangiaceae bacterium | reverse complement strand
TCTCCTCGTCGACGACGAGATGGCTCTTGCCGACCTTCGGCGCGGGCGCCGCGAGCCGTGCGGACATGAGCTCGGTGGTGGCGACACGCTCGTCGAGCGCGGCATCGCCGTGCGCGGTCTTCGGAGCGCGCGACGAGGAGCTGCTGCAGCCGAGCAGGGAGGCGACCACGAAGGCGGCGCACGCTCCTGACATCATCCGGTTCAGCTTCATGGGAGCCCTCCTAGCACTGCGGCGACCGGCTGCAACCTTCGTTCGGTAGGAGCGGCTCCTTGCGGGCGCCATGAAGCACCGCGTCGTGCGTCCCCCGGACGTCTCGATGGTACCGTTCGCAGGGTGAAGCGCGCGTCAGCGGTCTCGATCGCGCTCCTCGTCTCGGGCGTCGCCGCCGCCTGCCGATCGTCGGAGGACGCAGCGCCGGCGTCGCCGTGCGTTGCGTTCGCGAAGGCCGGCGCGCCGTCCCTGCGCATCGCCGACGTCGTGGCGACGAAGCGCGCCTCGCCGTTCGTCGCGCTCGTGAGCGGCGCTGGGCGCTCGTACGCGCTCGACCGCGAGGGTGGGTTCGGCCTCCTCGGGGCAGGCCGCGCGATCGCGACGGGAGCGTCAGACGTCGCCGTCGGTCGGACGGCCGCGGGCGTCCGCGCCTTCGCCGCGCGCTGGACCACGACGGGCGCGGTCGCCTCGCTCGCGCTGGTTCGCTTCACGAGCGCCGACGACGGTCTCACGTTCGACGAGGCGAGCGCGAAGACGCTCTTCGAGGTGAGCGGTGTCCGCGGCGTCGCGGAGGCGACCTCGCTGGCCGTCGGGCCCGACGGCCTTCTCTACGTCGCGATCGGTGACGCGTTCCCCGCGGAGCTCGCAAAGGCCTCGCGCCTCGGGAAGATCCTCCGCCTCGACGTCGCGCGCGACGATGCGATGCCGGAGATCTGGGCGTCCGGCGTGCACGAGCCGCGCGGCCTCGACGTCGACGTGGGCGGCGACGTCTGGCTCACCGATCGCACGAAGACCGACGACGGGATCGTGCTGCGCGTGAGCCGCGGAAGCGCCGAGGTGCTCGCGCCGGTGCTGGTCTTCACCTCCGCGGATCAACGACCCACCGCCGCCGGAGGTCACATCCATCGCGGACCGAACGCACCGAGCCTGGTGGGAAGTTATGTGTATCCTGCAGGCAATGGGAGGCTCGGTGTCGTCGCCCCGTACGGGCCTTCAGGGCCGCCGCAGGCGACGCTGCTCGAGCTCGGCGATCCGTGGCGCGGGCCGCTCGGCCGCGGCGAGCGAGGCGAGCTCACGATCCTGACCGACGCGGGCGTCGGTGCGGTCATCGATGCCGCCGCGCGCCCCGCGCCCACCTCGCTCCTCGCCACGAGGTGCTGGGACCCGCTCGAGCCGTCAGGCCAGCCGAGCGGGGTCATCGCGTACGACGTGACCACCCCGCTCTGGTCCGATGGCGCCACCAAGGAGCGCTTCGTCGCGCTGCCGGCCGGCGGTCGCGTGGCTGCTCGCGCGGACGGTGACCTGACGTTCCCCGTGGGCACGGTGGCGGCTACACGTACGCGTGGAACGATGCGCAGACCGACGCCGAGCTCGTCGTGGGCAACCGCCTCACGAAGCTACCGGGCGGGCAGAGCTGGTACTTCCCGAGCACGGGCGACTGCACGGCGTGCCACACGCCTGCCGCCGGCTACACGCTCGGCCTCGAGGCGCGGCAGCTGCTCGGTCGTGGTGACGCGCTCGCGCAGCTCGAGCGACGCCTGCCAGCACCGATCGACCACGAGGCGCTCACGAGGCTCGTCCCCGTCGAGGCGCCGCCGCCGGCCACCAGTGAACAGCGCGCGCGCAGCTATCTGCACGCGAACTGCGCGAGCTGTCATCGCGAGGGGAGCGCGACCGGGGTCACGGTGGAGCTCGACCTGCGCATCGATACGCCGCTCGCCGCCACGGGGCTGTGCGGTGCGCCGAACGCGGGCGATCTCGGCATCGACCAGGCGCGCCTGATCGTGCCGGGGGTCCCGGGGCGCTCGGTGCTGGTCGCGCGCATGAGGTCTCTCGACGAGCGGCGGATGCCCAAGCTCTCCTCGCGCGTGGTCGACGAGGCCGGCCTTGCTGCGCTAGAAATGTGGATCCGCGAGCTCGCGACCTGTCCATGAAGCATCTCGTCCTGCTGCTGACCCTCCTCCTCGCTCTGGTCCTGCCCGGCGCCGCGCGCGCCGACACGCCGGAGTGCGAGGCGCTGTGCTCGATCAACCGGAGCTGCTCGAGCACCGGGATCGCCTGCGCGCCCGACGATCGCGAGTGCACGAGCACGGCCACGGCGAAGGGCCTCGAGGTGAAGTGCGAGCAGAGCTGCGAGGCTGGCCGGAAGTTCATCTACTGCCCGGCCGACGCGGGCCGCGGCGACTCGAGCTTCGTGTGGGTCCTCCTCGCCCTCTCCGGCGTCCTCGCGGTGGGCGGCGGCGCCGTCGCGTACGCGGCGCTCAAGAAGAAGTCCTGACCGATCCCGCTGCGGTTCCCTCTCACCCGATGGTTCGGGTCTTTGGTTCCAGAGGCCGCGCGGAGAGGCTCTCGGAGGGCTTGAGCTTGGGTCTTGCGATGGCCTTCGCGATCGCGTCGGTCCGGTAGCCCGCATTGGCTGCGAGTCGCGCGACGTCCTCGACCGCGCGCTCCGCCATGGCGAGGCTGGCGTGACCGGCCACCACCTCGCGCTCGGCGAGCCGCCGCGCGAGCGTCTCGAAGGGCTCCTTCACGAGCCACCGCACGCCGCTCGCCTCGTGCACCCGGAGA
>JAYTBL010000928.1:0-15176 GCA_043736975.1 Polyangiaceae bacterium | reverse complement strand
CAGCTACTCGCCTAGCTTCTTCACGACGGCGATCAGGCCCTCGGCCACGCGTGCCAGGCGAGCGTAGTCGAGGGTGTCGGGGCGGTCGCCGGGCTGGTGGTAGTTCGGGTTGCGGAACGGGGCGGTGTCCGTGACCATCACGCCGGGGTAGCCGACCTGCCAGAAGGACCACTGGTCGCTCCAGCCGACGCCGGTGACGAACGACGGGAGCGCCGCGCCCTCCGAGGGGAATGCCGCGGCGCCGCGGAATGTCCCGATGGCGTCGTGGACGAGCGCGCGCGAGCCCAGGTTGCCGACGAACGCCACGAAGTCGGCGCGGTCGGGGTAGAACCAGCTCACGACCGGCGGGTACTTCTGGGAGCCCGGCGCGTCGCGGTAGTAGCCGAGCGTCTCCAGGCTGAGCATCGCCACCACATCGTCGCCGCGCGCCTTGCACGCCTTGGCGTAGACCAGGCTGCCCATCTCCGCGTTCCAGAAGTACGGCGGCTCCTCGTTCACGAACGCGACGAAGCGCACGGTGCGCGCGGGCCGGTGCTTCGCGAGGCTCAGCGCGCGCGCGATCGCCAGGAGAGCCGCGACGCCGCTCGCGTTGTCGTCGGCGCCGGGCGCGCCCGCCGCGGTGTCGTAGTGCGCGCCGATCACCACGATCTCGCGGGCCTTCACGCCGCCGTCGAGCGTGGCCTCCACGTTCACCACCGTCACCCCGTCCGACGCGTACGGCAGGCGCTGCACCGCGAGCCCATCCTCGCGGAGCGCCGACTCCAGCTGGGTCGCGCCCCGCTCGAGCGAGCCCTTCGTGCGCTGGCTGCGGTCGACGTCCTCCCCCACGAGGAGCGTCACGTCGGCCCTCAGTCGCGCGCCCAGCGCCTCCCCTTCCGGACCGAGCGCCGGCAGCGCGCCGTGATGGCTTCGGCCCGGCATCACCATCGTGAACGCCAGGAAACCGCCGGCGAGCGCGAGCAGGCCAGGATAGAAGACCAGGCGACGCCTGGTCCCGCGCGATCTTCTCCGCCACCACCCGATCACTCCACGCATCCTATCTTGTGGTAGAAAACCGAGCACGCATGGCCACCAACATCGTCGAAACCCTGGGCAAAGAGCTGGAAGCGATCGACCGCGAGTACGCGTCGGACTTTGCCGGTCACTCCCGCCTCACGCGCGACATCGGACAGATGGAGCGCATGATCAAACGCGCGGCCTCCATCGTGGCCCAGGTCGACAAGATCCCGTCCGCGGCGCAAGGCCCGGACCTCACGCGCGTGCGTGACGCGGCCGCCGCGAGCCTCACCCTCTACCAGGGCGAGCGCGAGGCCATCGCCCGCGCGCAGGAGGTCGGCCCGGCCTTCGAGCAGTTCTCCACCGAGGCGACCAGCGCGAACTTCGTCTTCGCTCGCTACATGCGCCACTTCGCCGGTCAGGATCGAAACACGCGCGACGTGGCGCTGCTCGGCGAGCTGGTCGAGGAGCTCCGCCAGATCGACAAGCGCATGACCGGCTTCCTCGAGACCAAGAACAAGGGATCCGTCGAGTTCGAGAAGGATCGCGCGATCGTCCGCGAGAACCTCGCGCAGTACCAGAAGGAGATCGAGCTCATCGAGACCGCGCAGACCACGGGGTCGGCCGAGGATCAGGCGAGCATCCTGGCGACGCTGGCGAACAACCAGTTCAACGTCTACCAGTCGAACTTCGCGGGGGAGCCGCGCATCTCGCGGCGCCCCGCGCTGCTCATGCGCGTCGTCGGCTCGCTGAAGAAGATCAAGGAGCGCATGATCGCCCTTCGTGACGGCGGCCTCACCGTGGAGTTCAACGGCAAGAACCTCGGCATCGTCGAGGATCGGCTGGGCGTGTACGAGACCGAGCTCGCAGAGGTCCGCAAGATCCGCCAGGCGACCTCGATGACCGACATCATGGGCGAGCTGGGCGGCGCCGCGAACAAGCTGTTCGACGAGTACCGCACGAACTTCGCCGACAAGCCGCGCAACGTGGCCGACGCCAAGCGCCTCTTCGGCATCTGCGACAAGCTGGGCGAGATCCGCCGCCAGATGGTCGAGATGTCGTGGGCCGAGGACAGCGACATGAACGCGAAGAACCTCGACATCGTCACCGAGCAGCTGGTGATGTTCGAGGCCGAGTTCGAGGCGGTGGTCCGCGCCCAGGCCACGGCGGCGACGAAGTAAGGCGCGTGGCCGTCCACGTCTCCCTGCACGACGTCTCGCCCGCGTGGGAGCGCGAGGTCGAGGTCGCGCTCGAGATGGCGCACGCTCACGGCGTGCGCCCCGCGCTGCTCGTGGTCCCCGACTTCCACGGTGAGGCTCCGCTGACCGCGCACCCCGCGTTCTGCGAGCGCCTGCGCGAGCTCCAGGCGCAAGGCCACGAGGTCTACCTCCATGGCTACTTCCACCAGTCGCGCACCTGGACCGATCACGCGGCCGAGACCGCCACCCGCGGCATCGGGTCGCGCATGCGCTACCTGTTCGCGCAGAAGGTGGTCTCCGGCGGCGAGGCCGAGTTCAGCGACGTCTCGCACGACGAGGCATTGAAGCGCCTCGACGACGGCGAGCGCATGCTGCGAGGCGCCGGCCTCGCCATCAGCGGCTTCATCGCCCCCGCGTGGTCGATGCCGCCCTGGGTGCTGCTGCTGCTCGGCGAGCGCGGCTACGCCTTCACCGAGGACCACACGCGCGTCTACGACCCCGCCTCCGGGCGCTCGAGGGCCAGCGTGGTCCTCAACTACGCGAGCCGAACGCCAGGCCGACTGCTGTCGAGTGTCGCATGGTGCCGCATCGCGCGACCAGCGCGCCGCATCCTGCCGGCGCGCATCGCCATCCACCCCGCCGACATGCGCTACGCGCTCCTGCGCGGCGAGATCGCGTCGCTCCTGGCGTGGGCCGAGGGCGATTTCGTGGACACTGGCGCCGCGCTCCTCGCCGCTTCCTGACAGGCGCAACTTCAGAGAGCGATTCGCCTCCTCATGAGAGGTGGTATGCCCAGAGCGAGATGGTGAACGACGCGGCATCGATCATCCTCACGAGCCTCAGCGCGTCCTCGGCGCGCATCCGCGACGCCTCCAACCGCGCCAGCTCCGACGACCTGCTCGACGTCCTCGCGGAGGAAGCACGCAACCTCGCCGGCGCGAAGCGCGCGTGGTGCGCGTCGCTCGACGGCCGCGTGGTCGTCTCGCTGCGCAGCACGCCCGACGAGCTGGCCGGCGAGAGCTCTCCACCGCTGACCGAGATCCTCGAGCTCGCGAAGCCGGTGGGCCGCCTCCCGGGCTACGTCGCGTGTACCCTGCCCGGCTCCGCAGCGACGCTCGAGGGCGTCCTGGTCGTGACCGACGAGGGCGTGAAGGACCTGCCGATGGGCCCCCACACCTTCGACCTCGCGCTCACCCACCTCGCGCTGCACGGCGGCCTCGCGCTCGAGGCGGTGCGGCTGCGGCATCGCGTCGACGCGGTGACCAAGGCCCGCGAGGCGCTGCTCGCGAGCGTCTCGCACGATCTCCGCAACCCGCTCAACACGTTCTCGATGAGCGCCGGGCTCCTGCGCGACGATCTCGAGCGCAACGACGTCGACGCCACGCGCGGCCTCGCGCTCGTAGCGCGCATGGACCGCGCGAGCACGCGCATGCAAGGCATAATCGAGGACCTCGTCGAGGCGAGCCGCGTCGGCGCGGGCAAGATCGACTTCGACCTCCGCCCCGAGCGCGCCGCGCAGCTGGTGCGCGACGCGGTGGCCGCCGCCGCGCCCAAGCCCTCGGAGAAGAGCGCCGCCGTCACCGCCGACGCCCTCGACGACGAGGCGCAGGTCCTCGCCGACCGCCGGCGCACGTTGCAGCTGCTCTCCAGGCTCGTCGCCTTCTCCGCGAAGGCCACCGGCGACAGCGGCGCGATCCGCATCGGCGTCCACCGTCAGGACGAGCGCGTGGTCTTCACGGTGCGCGGGTTCGGCCCGGGCGGCGCGGCCGTCGCTGCGCCTCCCGAGGGTCGCGGCGGCCTCGCCATCCTGCTCGCGCGCGGCCTGGTCGAGGCCCAGCAGGGCACGTTCACGGTCGAGCGCGGCGATGCGCTCGCGGTCTCCTTCACGCTTCCGGCTGCGAAGGGGTGACCTTCGCGCGGCCGCTCGCGATGAGGCGAGCGACCGCAGTGCCGAGCGTGCCGGGCTGCACCGGCTTCGCGACGTGGGCATCGAAGCCCGCGCCGATGGCCTTGGCCGCGTCCTGACGCGACGCGTACGCCGTGAGCGCGATGGCCGGTATCGACTGCGCGTAGGCCCGGGTGCGGATCATCTTGATCAGCTCGATGCCGTCGAAGTCGGGGAGACCGATGTCGGAGACGATGATGTCGGGATGATCGGCGTCGAGCGCTTCGAGCGCGTCCGCGGCAGTGCCCACCGAGGTCACGCGCGCGCCGTAGCGCTCGAGGATGGTGGTGATCAGCTCGTTGCCGTCGGGATCGTCCTCGACGACCAGCGCGTGCACGCCCGCGAGCTGCGGCTGCACGGAGAACGGCGGGGCGAGGCGGCTCCCGTCGCTGTCGTCGGCGCTCGCCTCCTCCGCGGCGATGGGGAGCAGCACGGTGAACGCGGCGCCCTTCCCTACCCCGTCGCTCGAGGCCTCGACCGTACCACCGTGCTCGGTGACGAGGTGCTTCACGATCGCGAGCCCGAGGCCGAGACCTCGCGCCTTTGCGTTCTCGGCCTGCCGGAAGCGCTCGAAGACCAAGGGGAGAAAATCGGGCGTGATGCCCTCGCCCGAGTCCTGCACCACCAACCTTCCGTTACCGCCCGCGCGCGTGACTTGCACCTTCACGGTGCCGCCCGAGGGAGTGAACTTGATGGCGTTCGAGAGCAGGTTACCGATGATCTGGCGGAGGCGCCCGGCGTCGCCCTTCACGCAACCCACGCGCTCCAGCGAGACGTCGAGCACCACGCGCTTCGCGATGCACTGCGGGCGCGCGCCTTCGATCGCTGCCTCCACCACCGACGCGAGGCCAATGAGCTTCGAGTCGAACTTGAGCGAGCCAGTCACGATGCGCGAGACGTCGAGCAGCTCCGCGACCAGGTGGTTCAGCGCATGCGCGTTGCGATCGATGGTCTCGACGGCGCGCCCCATCTCCTCGGGCTGCAGCTGCCCGTTGCGCATCATGTCGGTCCATCCCACGATGGCGTTGAGCGGGGTGCGCAGCTCGTGCGAGAGCGTGGCGAGGAACACGTCCTTCGAGCGACTGGCCTGCTCCAGCTCCTCGCGCCGGTTCTCGGTGGTCTCGTGCAGATGCGCGTTGTCGACGGCCACCGCGATGCGGCGCGCGAGGTCCTCGGCCACCGCCACGTCGGCGTTGGTGTACGCCGCGCCCTCGCGGGTCCAGACCAGCGAGAGCGTACCCACCGAACGATCGCGCGAGACGAGGGGCAGGCAGAGGTAGGCGCTCACCCCGAGCTCGCCGAGGAAGCGGAGGTGCTCGGTGCCGCGGCCCGAGCTGGCGGCCTCGAGCTCGGCGCGGACGTCGAGAAAGACCTCGGGGCGCCCGGAGTAGGCGACGGTCGACGGCCCGAGCTCGAAGCGAGGATCGTCGAGGAGCGCCGTCGAGGCGTGGTCGCTCCCGAGCTTCACCTGCCGCCGCGTGTCGCTGGTGACCGTCAGATCGAGCCGCACGAGATCGCCGAGGATCGGTAGCGCGCTGCGCAGCGCCGCCTCGAGCTCCTTCGGATCTCCCAGCGTCGCGCCGAGCTTGACGCTCGCGTCCGCGAGCATGCGGAGGGAGCGCTCGGCGCGCACGCGCGCGTCGATATCGGTGCTGGTACCGACCCACGAGGTGATGGCGCCGGCCTGGTCACGACGCGGCACGACGCGCACGAGGTGGACGCGGGCGCCTTCGTCGGGGGTCGCGAAGCGGAGCTCGGTCTCCCACTCCTCGCCCGAGACGAGCGCGGCCTTCCACCCCTCGCGGAAGCGCGGGAGATCCTCGGGCGCGACCACCGCCGCGAAGTCACGCGAGCCGTGGGCCAGCGCATCCCAGCGGCTGTTGCCGTACTGCACGGCGCCGCTGGCGTCCGTGGTCCACACCAGCAGCGGCATCGACTCGGCGAGATCGAGGTAGCGCTGCTCACCGAGACGCTTGGCGTCGGCGAGCTCACGCTCGCTCATCACGCGCAGCGACTCGTGCTGGGCGCGGATGATCTCGTTCTTGCGGGCGAGCTCGACGAACACCGCGACCTTGGCCTTGAGGACGCCAGGATCGTAGGGCTTGAAGAGGTAGTCGACGGCGCCGACGCCGTAGCCGCGCTCCACGAACTTGCGGTCCTTGCTGATCGCGGTGAGGAAGATGATCGGCACATCGCGGGTGCGCGTGCGACGCCGAAGGAGCTCGGCGGTCTCGAAGCCGTCCATGTCGGCCATCTGCACGTCGAGCAGGACGACGGCGAAGTCGTCCTTGAGCGCGTGGCGGAGGGCCTCCTTGCCGGAGAGCGCGCGCACCAGGTTCAGGTCGAGCGGCTCGAGGATGGCCTCGAGCGCGAGGAGGTTCGCGGGCTCGTCGTCGACGATGAGGATGTTGGAGCGCGCGGTCGCCGGCGTCTGCTCGTTCGGGCTCTTCACGAGGTCACCCTCCGCGCGATCGCCGACGCGATCTCCTCGAGCGGCAGGACCTCATCGACCGGCGCCGCGGCGATCCCCGCGGCCGGCATCGCGGGGCTCTCGGCGGTGCGCGGATCCTGGACGATGGCGTATCCCCCGGCCTGCTTGATCCGCGAGAGCCCCTTCGCGCCGTCGTGGTTCGCGCCCGTGAGCAGCACGCCGATGACCTTGGCGCCGAAGACGTCGGCCGCCGACTCGAAGAGCACGTCGATCGAGGGCCGGCTGTAAGAGACCGGATCATCGATGGAGAGCACGACGCGCCCGGGCTCGATCAGGACGTGATAGTCCGGCGGCGCCAGGTACACGCCGGGCGCGCGCAGGACGTCGTCGTCCTCGATCTCGCGGACCGGCAGCTTCACGCTGCGACCGAGGATGTCGGCGTAGGCGTCCGAGGACTCCCGCGAGCGATGCTGCACGGTCACGATCGGCACCGGAAAGCCGCGCGGCAAGCCGCCCAGCACCGTCTCGAGGGCCCGCAGGCCCCCCGCCGACGCGCCCATCACGATGATTCCGGGCTGCACGTGCAGCTCCGGTCTCATCGGGTCCTCCGGTAGATCCGCTCGCGCGCGTCGAACTCCTCGTAGTCGTTCTCCGCCAACGTGAAGCGCAGCGACTCGCGACGACCGAGACAGAGGATGCCGAGCGAAGCGAGCGAGCTCTCGAAGAGCTTGAAGACGCGCTCCTTCAACGAGCGGTCGAAGTAGATCATCACGTTGCGGCACAGGATGACGTTGAACTCGCTGAACGAGGTGTCGGTCGCCAGGTTGTGCTGCGCGAAGAGCACGTTGCGCCGGAGCTGCGGGTCGAACAGCGCCGCGTCATTGTTTGCGGTGTAGTACTCGCTGAAGCTGCGCGCGCCGCCGGCCTGGAGGTAGTTCTGGGTGTACTCGCGCATCCGCGTCAGCGAGTAGATGCCGGACTTGGCCTTCTCCAGAGCGTCGGCGCTGATGTCGGTCGCGTAGATGCGCGAGCGCTCGTAGAGCCCCTCCTCCTCGAGCATGATGGCGAGGGCATACCCCTCCTCGCCGGTGGCGCAGCCGGCGTGCCAGATGCGCACGAAGGGGTAGGTGCGCAGGATCGGGACCACGGTCTCGCGGAGCGCGAGGAAGAACGAGGGATCGCGGAACATGCCCGTGACGCTCACCGACAGATCGAGCAGGAGCCGGTTCATCGCTGCCGCGTCGTGCAACACCAGCGACTGCAGCGCCGAGAACGACGTGAGGCCCTCGCCCGCGAGCCGCTTCGTGAGCCGGCGCCGCAGCGACGAGAACGCGTACGCGCGGAAGTCATGGCCGTAGTGCCGGAAGATGGCCTCGAGCAGCAGATCGATCTCGAGCCGCTCCAGCGACGTCACGCCGGCGTAGGCGTCGTCAGCGCGCGGCGACTCGACGCGCGCATACGATTCGCTTCGCTTGGTGGTCATGATTGCATCACGGGTTCAGACGACGTCGTTCGAGTAGAGCCAGACCCGCATGAGCGAGAGCAGCTGATCAGGGTCGACGGGCTTCGTCACGTAGTCGCTGGCGCCGGCCGCGAGGCACTTCTCGCGGTCGCCCTTCATGGCCTTCGCGGTGAGCGCGAGGATGGGCAGCGTTCTGTACTCCGGCATCTCGCGCACCCGGCGTATGGTCTCGTAGCCATCCATCTCCGGCATCATCACGTCCATCAGGACGATGCTGACGCCAGGCGTCGCCTTCAGGACCTCGATGCCCTCACGGCCGTTCTCGGCGAACACCACGTTCATGCCTGCGTCCTCGAGGACCGTCGCGAGCGCGTAGATGTTGCGGACGTCGTCGTCGACGATGAGGACCTTGCGGTCCTTGAAGACGGTGTCCGGGCTCTGCGCCTGGTGGAGCATCTTGCGCTTGGGCGGGGAGAGCTCCGCCTCGACGCGGTGGAGGAAGAGCGTGGTCTCGGCGAGGAGGCGCTCGGGCGAGCGCGCGTCCTTCAAGATGATCGATCGCGCGTACTTCTTGAGGCGCGTCTCCTCCTGCGGGGTGAGGTCCCGCCCGGTATAGACGATGACGGGAATGGCCTTGAGGTCGGCCTTGCGGGACATCTTCTCGAGGAGATCGAACCCCGAGCCGCCCTGGAGCGAGAGGTCGAGGACGATGCAGTCGAAGCGCTCCTCCTCGAGCTTGCTCATGGCGGCCTCGATGGTCCCGACCGCTGACGTCTCGACGCCCTCGCTGCCGATGAGATCGACGATGACGTTGCGCTCGCGCTCGTCGTCCTCGATCACCAGGAGCTTCGATGCCTTGCGCTGGAGGAAGCGTTCGATCTGCGCGAAGGTCTCGTCGAGCCGCTCCTTGCTGACCGGCTTGTCCACATAGGCGACGGCGCCACGGCTCAGCCCCTCGAGCTTGCGATCGAGACCGGAGAGGACGTGCACCGGGATGTGTCGCGTCTGCGGGTGGGCCTTGAGGTGCTCGAGGACGCGCAGGCCGTCCATCACCGGCAGCTGGAGGTCGAGCATGATCGCGCTCGGCAGGAGGCGTCGCGCGAGGGTCAACCCGATGTCTCCGCGGAGCGCGATGACGCCCTTGAAGCCGCGGTCGCGCGCCATGTCGAGCGCGGCATTCGCGAACGTCGCGTCGTCCTCGATGATGAGGAGGACCTTGTCCTGGGGCTGGAGGAAGTTGCGGTCGTCCTCCACGTCGCTCTCGGGGAGCGCCTGCGCCGCCATGCTGGGCGGCGGGATATGGACCTCGGTGCGGATCTCGGCGGGTGGCCCCTCGTACTCGTTGGGGAGGAAGAGGGTGAAGGTGCTGCCCTTCCCCGGCTCGCTCTGCACCGCGACCTCGCCGCCGAGGAGGCGCGCCAGCTCACGGCTGATGGAGAGGCCGAGTCCGGTACCGCCGTATTTGCGGCTCGTCGTGCCGTCGGCCTGCTGGAACGCCTCGAAGATGAGCTGCTGCTTGTCCCTCGAGATGCCGATGCCGGTGTCCATCACGGAGAAGGCGATCACCTTGTCGGAGGCGTTGCTCAGCGCGAGCGTCTGGTAGGCCGCGCCGGTGGGCGGCTGGTGGACGTGCACCGTGACCGAGCCTTGGTCGGTGAACTTGAAGGCGTTGCCGATGAGATTGCGCAGCACCTGCTGGAGACGCTGGCCGTCGGTTCGCATGGTGACGGGCACCTCGGGGTCGACCTCGAGCTTCAGCTCCAGCCCCTTCTGCTGCGCGACCGGGCCGAAGGTCTGGTCGATGACCTTCAGGATCTCCTGGACCGGGATGTCCTGCGCGTAGATCTCGATCTTCCCGGCCTCGACCTTGGAGAGGTCGAGGACCTCGTTGATGAGGTCGAGGAGATCGGTACCCGCCGAGTGGATGGTCTTCGCGTACTCGACCTGCTTGTCGGAGAGGTTCGAGTCCTTGTTGTCCTGGAGCATCCTCGCCAGGATGAGCAGGCTGTTGAGCGGCGTGCGCAGCTCGTGGCTCATGTTGGCCAGGAACTCGCTCTTGTACTTGGACGAGAGAGCGAGCTGGGTGGCCTTCTCCTCGACCGCGCGGCGCGCGAGCTCCACTTCCTTGTTCTTCTGCTCGACCGCCTTGTTCTGCTCCACGAGCAGCGAGGCCTTCTCCTCGAGCTCCTCGTTGACCTGCTGCAGCTCCTCCTGCTGCTCGCGCAGCATCTCCTCGGAGGACCGCAGCGTCTGGGCCTGCTGCTCGAGCTCCTGGTTGGAGCGCCTCAGCTCGCTCTGCTGGCGCTGCAGCTCGCTCGACTGCTCCTTCAGCTCGTCGGCGAGGGACTGCGACTGCTCGAGGAGCTCCTCGGTGCGCATGTTCGCGCCGATCATGTTGAGCACCACGCCGATGCTCTCGGTGAGCTGCTCGAGGAACAGGCGATGGATGGGCGAGAACGGCTCGAAGCTCGCGAGCTCGATCACCGCGCGCACCTCGTCCTCGAAGAGCACGGGGAGCACGATGAGGTTCAGGGGCGGCGCCTCGCCGAGCCCCGAGGTCACCTGGATGTAGTCGTGCGGGACCTTCGTGAGGAGGATCGCCTTCTTCTCGAGCGCCGCCTGCCCGACCACGCCCTCGCCGAGGTGGAAGCGGTTCGCGACGTGCTTGCGCTCCTTGTACGCGTAGGTCGCGAGGAGGCGGAGGGTCTTGCCCTCGACCTCGTCCATCACGAAGAACGCTCCGTGGCTCGCCTGCACGAGCGGCGTGAGCTCGCTCATGATCATGCTCGAGACGCTCTCCAGGTTCTTCTGGCCCTGCATCATCCCCGAGAACTTGGCGAGGTTCGTCTTCAGCCAGTCCTGCTCGCGATTCTTCTGCGTGGTCTCGCGCAGGTTCACGATCATCTGGTTCACGCGCTCCTTCAACTGGAGCACCTCGCCCTGCGCCTGGACGGTGATGCTGCGCGTGAGATCGCCCTCGGTCACCGCGGTGGCGACCTCGGCCATCGCGCGGATCTGGTTGGTGAGCGAGTCGGCGAGCTGGTTGACGTTGTCGACGAGATCGCGCCAGGTACCTGCAGCGCCCGGCACCTTCGCCTGGCCACCGAGCCTGCCCTCGGTGCCGACCTCGCGACCGACGCGCGTGACCTCGCTCGCGAAGGCGCGCAGCGTGTCGGTCATCGTGTTCAGCGTGTCGGCGAGGGCCGCGATCTCGCCCTGCGCGTCCATCGTGAACTTTTGCGAGAGATCGCCGCTCGCGACCGCGGTCACGAGCTTGATGATGCCGCGCACCTGGGTGGTCAGGTTCGAGGCCATGCTGTTGACGCTGTCGGTGAGGTCCTTCCAGGTGCCGGCGACGCCAGGGACGCGAGCCTGCCCGCCCAGCTTGCCCTCGGTCCCCACCTCGCGCGCCACGGTGGTGACCTGATCGGCGAAGATGCCGAGCGTCTCGGTCATGTCGTTGATGGTGTCGGCGAGCTCGGCGATCTCGCCCTTGGCCTCGACGATCAGGCGCTTCGAGAGATCGCCCTTGGCGACCGCGGTGACGACCTTGGCGATGCCGCGGACCTGCGTGGTGAGGTTCGTGGCCATGCTGTTGACGTTGTCGGTGAGGTCCTTCCAGGTCCCGGCGACGCCCGGTACGAAGGCCTGGCCGCCCAGCTTGCCCTCGGTGCCGACCTCGCGCGCCACGCGCGTGACCTCGGCGGCGAAGCTCCGGAGCTGATCGACCATCGTGTTGACGGTGTTCTTCAGCTCCAGCATCTCGCCCTTCACGTCGACCGTGATCTTCTGCGAGAGGTCGCCGTTGGCGACCGCGGTGGTGACGAGCGCGATGTTGCGCACCTGGCCGGTGAGGTTCGAGGCCATCCCGTTCACGCTGTCGGTCAGGTCCTTCCAGGTGCCGCCGACGCCCGGCACGAAGGCCTGGCCACCGAGCTTGCCCTCGCTGCCGACCTCGCGCGCCACGCGCGTGACCTCGGCGGCGAAGCTCCGGAGCTGATCGACCATCGTGTTGATGGTGTTCTTCATCTCCAGCATCTCGCCCTTCACGTCGACCGTGATCTTCTGGGCGAGGTCGCCGTTGGCGACCGCGGTGGTGACGAGCGCGATGTTGCGCACCTGGCCGGTGAGATTGCTGGCCATCCCGTTCACGCTGTCGGTCAGGTCGCGCCAGGTCCCGCCGACGCCGGGCACGTTCGCCTGGCCGCCCAGCTTGCCTTCACTACCGACCTCGCGCGCCACGCGCGTGACCTCGGCGGCGAACGTCGACAGCGAGCCGACCATGCCGTTGATGACGTTCTTGATCTGGAGCATCTCGCCCTGGAGCTCGACGGTGATCTTCTGCGTCAGGTCGCCGGAGGCGATGGCGGTCGCGACCTTGGAGACGTCGCGCAGCTGCACGGTGAGGTTGCCGGCGAGGCCGTTGACGCTGTCGGTGAGGTCCTTCCACGTGCCGGAGACGCCCTTGACGTCGGCCTGACCCCCCAGCTTGCCCTCGGTACCGACCTCCTTCGCCACGCGCGTGACCTCGCGCGCGAACGCGGAGAGCTGATCGACCATCGTGTTGACGGTGTTCTTCAGCTCGAGGATCTCGCCCTGCGTCTCGACCACGAGCTTCTTCGAGAGGTCGCCGTTCGCGACCGCGGTGACGACGCCGGCGATGCCTCGCACCTGGGTGGTGAGGTTCGAGGCCATGCCGTTCACGGAGTCGGTCAGGTCCTTCCACGTGCCGGCGACGCCGGGGACGTTGGCCTGGCCGCCGAGCTTGCCCTCGCTTCCGACCTCGCGCGCCACGCGCGTGACCTCGCTCGCGAAGGCGCGGAGCTGATCGACCATCCGGTTCACGGTCATCCCGATCTGGAGGAACTCTCCGCGGACCGGCTTGCCGTCGATCTCGAGCGCCATCTTCTGTGAGAGATCGCCCTCGGCGACGGCGATGAGGACGCGCGCGACCTCGGTGGTGGGGCGCGTCAGGTCGCCGATGAGCGTGTTGAAGGAGTCGCCGATGGTCTCCCAGCCGCCACGGAGGCCATCCATCCGCAGGCGCTCGCCCATCTCGCCGTCACGGCCGACGACGCGCGCGAGGCGCGCCAGCTCCACCGACGAGTGGTCGAGGCGCTCGGCGAGGTCATTGAACGACTCGGCGACCTCGCGGGAGACGCCGTCCCGCGGCGTCAGACGGAACGTGAAGTCGCCGCGGTGGAGCGCCTCGAGCGCGGAGGAGATCACGTCTCCCTCGTTCGCGGCGTCCCGCTTTGCCCGGACGCTCCTCGGCGTCGTGGCGTCGTTCTTCCCGTTGTCTTTGCCGTTCTCTTTGGCCAAGGGGCTCGCCCCGCTACTGCCACGGCGCTTCTTGCGCTGCGAAACGTCGATGTCCGCCACGGTCGGCCCCTCCGATGGGCGGCTGCCGCGATGCAAGTGTCGCACCGGGCGGTGAGCGCTCCTTTCGGGGCGTTCGGCCGCAACAATCCGTGACCATTCGCCACACCCGCGCGAAGGCGCCTCATCCCGACGATGCTGCCCCACCGTCCGGGGGCCGCGATTCACGTGGTGGAGCGGAACGTGCTTGCGGGTCACCCTTGCGCTGCGTGGAGGGTTCCTCATGAGTGTCGCGTCGATCGTGGGTACGCGTGGACCGGTGGCGATGGAGCAAACGGGCGACGACGAGGTCGAGGCAGCCGAGCACGTCCGCACTCAGTTTCTCCGGCGCGTCGCGCACGACATCGCCTCGCCGACCGGCGTGAGCATGACGGTCCTCGACGAGCTGGCTTCGGCGGACCGACCGCGTCCCGAGCTCGTCGCAATGGCCAAGCGAAGCCTGCGCCGCCTCATGCGCCTCTCGGAGCACCTCGCGCTGGTGGCCGAGCTCGAGGGCGGGGAGCTCTCGCCGGAGCTCGCCACCGCCGACGTGCGCGTGGTGGCGAAGCAGGCGCTCGAGGAGGCGGTCGCCATCGACGGTCGCAAGGACGTCGTGGCGGTGGCCGACCTGCCGGACGCGCCGTTCGTGATGGCGGCGGACGCGCGCCTCCTGCAGCTGGTTTTCCGCGAGATCATCGGTAACGCGCTGAAGCTCGCCCAGTCGCGGGTGGCGGTGTCGCTGAAGGCGCAGGGCGCGCATCTCGTGCTCCGCGTGGAGGACGACGGCCCGGGCTTCTCGGCGGAGTCGGCCGCCACGCTGGGGCGTCGGTTCCTCAAGCGTTCGTCGGCGCGGGGCCTCGGGCTCTCCCTCTCGATGGCGGTCGAGATCCTGCGCGGCCACGGCGGGACCCTCGACGTCGAGGCGAGCACGCTCCCACCGGGCCGTCGCGGCACCCCCGGTGCGGCGGTGGTCGTGAGGCTGCCGGCCACCAGCAACGACGTTTGAGGAGCACAGATCAACGCTCCTTGTGTTTGCCCTTGCCCTTGGGGTGACGCTTGCCCGGCACCGGGCGCTTCCTCGGCGCGGCCGTCGGGTGGGGCTTTGCCGCGACCGGCGGCCCGGTCGGCGCGGCCGCGTGCGGCGACGCGCTGATCGCGGCGGCCAGGTCCGCGGAGGCGACCAGCGGCGCCGCGTCTGGCTCGACCACTGGCGCGGCCGCAGCCCCGCGCACGCCGAGGGCTCCGCGACGCTCGAGCCGGTACTCGCCATCAAATGAGCGAGCGCGTTTGTCGATTGCGTGCGCACGCGCGGCGTCAGGATGATCAGCGCGACGCCCGCCATCAGCAGGAGCGCGAGCACGGTCCAGGCGCGCGAGCGCCCGCGCGGAGGCGGCGTGGTCGAGGGCGGCTCGCTCGCGGCGACGAGCGCGTCGAGCACGGGAGCCGGGGCGATCACCGTCACCGCGGGTGCCCGCAGCCCGGCGAGCACCTGGGTCACGTCGGCGCGCATCTCCGTCGCCGATCGATAGCGATCGTCGCGCTCGAACTCGAACTCGAGCGGTCGATGATCTTGGCCACCGGCTCGGAGACCATGGGCGCGACGTCGCGCAGCTTCGGCGCGGGCAGCGTACCCTCGTGGACGCCGCGGTCCGCGAGGATCATGAACGCGGTGGCCCCGACCGCGAACAGATCGCTCCGCGCGTCGATCTCGTCCTGCCGGCCCGAGGCCTGTTCGGGCGCCATGAACGACGGCGTGCCGAGCGCGAGGCCAGCGCTCGTCCCCGA
>JAYTBL010000927.1:0-2783 GCA_043736975.1 Polyangiaceae bacterium | reverse complement strand
CTCGACCTGTCGAAGCTGCTCCCGGCGCTGCAGACCCCGACGCTCGTGCTGCATCGCGCCGGCGATCGGGCGGCACCGCTCGCAGCGGCGCGTCACCTCGCCTCGAGCATTCCCGACGCGATCTTCGTCGAGCTCGAAGGCGAAGACCACCTCGCCTTCGTCGGCGACGCGGCAGCGGTCCTCGCGGAGATCGAAGGCTTCGTCGCGGCCGACTGATGGTCAGCCTTCGGTCTCCGCGATCCCGTACTTCTTCATCAGTCGGTAGAGCAGGTAGCGGTTCTTCAGTCCGAGGCTCCGCGCGGCTTGACTGATGTTGCCGCTGGCGCCCGCGATCGCCGTGCGCACCGCGTCCTCCGTGGCTTCGCCGTCGCTCTCGCGACGCGGCAGGCGGAGCTCGGCGAGCACCTCTGGCGTCAGGTCGACGAAGTCCTCGCGCGTCGTGGTCACCGCGAGCCACAAGAGGCGTTCGAGCTCGCGCAGCTGGTGCGTGAAGTCGTGACGCAGGAGCGCCTCGACGAGATCGGGCGCGATCCGGGGCTCGGGCGGCCCCTCGCCCCCGGCGTCGAAGAGACGCGCCACCAGCGAGGGCGTGTCGGCCGCGAAGCGCTGGAGGAGATGACGCACGAGGAGCGGCAGGTCCGTCCGACGCTCCGCGAGCGGCGGCACCCTCACGCGTGCCGAGAATCGTGCCGCGAGATCGTGCTTGAGCGCATCGACGGGGCGATTGGTGGCCGCGACCAGCCGGAGATCGGCACGGCGCGCCTTCGAGTCGCCGAGGCGCTGGTATTCGCCGTCGCGATCGAGGAGGCGCAGGAGGTGCCCTTGCAACGTGTGTGGGAGCTCGCCGATCTCGTCGAGGAAGAGCGTGCCGCCCGCCGCCTCGCCGACGACGCCTGCACGCTCCGGGCTGCCGGAGTGCGGGTAGTTCTTCGCGTTGCCGAAGAGCTCGGCATCGACCAGGCCTTCCGGAAATGTCGCCGCGTTCCGCGCCACGAAGGGCTGGTGGGCGCGCGGCGAGAGCAGATGAACGGTGCGCGCCGCGAGCTCCTTGCCGGATCCGCTCTCGCCGAGAACGAGGACGTGGTGGGGACCGGCCGCCGCCATCGCGAGCTCGTCGCGCATGCGCCACGCCGCGCGACTCTCCCCCACGATCCCCGCTGGATCGGCGGTGGCGAACGCGAACGTGGGTGCCGGGTACGCCGTCATCGCGTCGAGGGACGCCTCGCGAAGGACATAGAGCACGAGGGCGCTCTTCAACGTGAGGACGGCGCCGGCCTCGACGACGGCCTGCTTCGTCTCCACGCCGTCGACGAGGAACGCGCACCTTCCGAGCGAGGTGATCTCGAGCTTCCCGTCCTTGCTGGGGACGAGGAGCAGCTGGATACGCGAGACCCGGCTCGCCGCCAGAGGCGGGGCCGGGGTCGCGGCGCCGGGTCGGCGCGCGTGGAAGACGAGGCGAGGATGCGGATCGTCGGTCTGGGGTCGGCCGCGGCCGAGGACGCTGGCCTCGCGGACGACGGCGGATTGACCGACCCTCCAGGGCTCGTCGAGCGACCACGCGAGGACGACCTGCCATTCCTCGCGTCGTCCGGCTCGGCGTTCACGCCCCCAAGGGAGCTCGTCGTCCGTGTTCGTCGGTGACATCGTCATGCGGGCCGGGCCGAGCATCATACGTCGTCGGAACGGCTTGTGCTCCTTTCAGCATGAGCGAAGCGATGGCTCCGAACGCTTCCGACCAGGCCTCGGCGAGCGCCGGCGACCAGGCCGTGCCCGCTGCCTCTTCGAGCGCGGCGAGCAGGCTTCCACCGACCCAGCCGTACATCTCGTCGCGCACGCCATACTTCACGTGGCGGGCCCCCATCGGGAGGAGCGTTCGTTCGAGCCACGCTCCGTCCTCGAGATGATCGAGGACGGCCGAGAGCGCGCCCTTCAACATCCTCTCCTGCTTCGCGAGCCCGTCGGGGCCGCGATCGAACATGTTCGCGAGATCCGGATGACGCGCGAACAGGATCTCGTAGAAGCGGGCGATGACCCGCGGAGACCGCTCGGTCACCAGTCGAAAGCTTTCACGGAGCAAGGTGATGTTCATGGTGGGCCTCTTCAGTGGATGCAGGAGCCGCCGCCGAGGGGGCCCGTGGTCAGAATCGTCTTCATGAGCGCCTGTAGCAGGGGCCGTGCCGCGACGAACTGGACGTATTTCAGGCCGTTTTGCGAGCGAACAGGTGTGCACGCACAGGTGCACGGTGTTCGCGCACCCGTTTCGGTCGAATTCGATGAACTCCCGTGATCACGAGCCCGTTTCCCCATGTGACCCGATGGCGGACTGGGCGGATATCACGAGCGGCGGCGCGACGGACGGCGTGGTCGGCACCTTCTGAGCTTTGCCCTCCGCCAGTGCGCGGAGATGATGGCGGTGGGCTACGTCCGCACCCTGCACGAAAGATCGCCCTCCCCGGGGAGTCGCGCGGTTGGATTGTGGAAGTGCACGCGGTATGCGGGTGTGCGCAGCCCGCCATGGGCTTTGGTGAGAGACACGATCGGCGTGACGCCGGCGAGCTATACTCCGCTGAGCCTGCAAGAAACCTCGAACTCTGGCGAGAAGAAGGGGAGCCCGCGCCATGACGAGTGAGCTGACGGATCGCGTGAACGGGCTCGGTGACGCGACCTGGCAGCGCGCGTGCGCGGCCGCCTACGCGTTCGCTCGCGCGAGTGCAGAGCGAGGCACCGCATGATCCGGTGGTGCTCCTGGTGCTGCCGGTTCCTCGGAGAGCGCGCGCCGTTCG
>JAYTBL010000926.1:0-6986 GCA_043736975.1 Polyangiaceae bacterium | reverse complement strand
AGCCTTGGCCGCGTCTGCCAAAGGCATGACGTCCACGGGCTGCGCCTTGAGTTCACCACTGTCGAGCTGCGCCGCTATCGTGGCCAGCGCCCGAGCATCTCGGCGACGCGTTCGGCGGCCAGTCGGAGCCGTTCCACAATCGCCGCGACGACCCGCACGCGGCGATGGCATTTTTTGCAGTCCAGAATGTCGATGTCGAAGGTGCGGCGCAGAAGCTTCGACCACGAAAGCCGTGGAGCCCCTTCCGCACGGCCTCAGCCGGCCCCAGCCCCGAGCCTTCTCCCCACAAATCGGCTACGAAACACTACTCCCCATCCTCCGGGTCGCGTTCGACGCGTCCCCGCACGAGATCCAGAAGGCCGACGGCATTCTGCGCCGGTCGCCGCCGCGCGCGCGCTACGACGCGGCGCTACGCAAGAGCATGAGCGCGCAAGGCGCGCCGGCCGGAGCCGGAGGCGCGCGCTTTGACGAGCACGCCGTTGCGGCAAAGCCGACGTTCGCGCAGCGCACGCTCTACATGATCGCGCGCAACCCGAAGGTCAAGCAGTACGCCGCGAAGGCCGATCGCTTCCTCTCGAACGGTCAGCTCGAGGAGGCGCGCATCCAGATCATCAGCGCGTACCAGCAAGATCCCCGCAACGACGAGCTGAAAGAGCGCCTCGACATCCTGTACGAAGCGCTCGCTCTGGAACCCGGCGAACGCGGCTTCTGAGACCGGTCCGCGGCGCCGCCGATTACTCGCAGCTGCGCTCCCAGCCGCATTTCGCACCTTGCGACCTGCACAGGAGATCGCCCACCGAACCGTCCTTGCAGACGACACCGATCTCGGGCTTGCCTCCACAGCCTTCGGGGTCCGGACAGAGAGTGGTGCTCGGCGCGACCCCGCAAGCGGAGCGCCAGATGCAAGCGCCGTCGTCCTCGCTTCCGCACGCGGCTCCTTTGAAGGTCGTACCGGCGGGGCACACGCTCGCATCCGGTTTGGCCCCGCACAGTGCATCGTCACAACCGCTGTAAGAGACCGAGTCGTCGCCAGCGGACGCGCTCCAGCTGCACGTGCCGCTGGTGGACGCGCATTGGGGCGTGGCCGACGTCGACGAAGCCGGGACGTCGCCGCAGGCAGACGCGTTGCAGGGCGCTACGAAGCTCAGAGCCTCGCGCGCCGCCTGCGTGCCGCCGCCCTTGTCCTTGGTGTCGGTCCCGTTGGCCTTGCCCGCCGTTGACGGTGTCGACGACGCGGAGCACGCGGCGAGCAGCAAGAGAGCAGCGAGAAGGGAAATGCGCGTCGTCTTATTCACAAGGTTCATGATCAATTCTCATTCAGCGCGAGCCATGGTGATCCGTCCACGCGGCGGCTCGCTCGCCGCGTGTAAGCTTTCAATCGTGGAGTTTGCGTCGACCGAACGTAACCTCGAGGTTCAGCGGCCGGCGTTCAGCCGTTCGGACTCACTCGCAGGTACGCTGCCAGTCGCAGCGCGCCCCGAACTGCATGCATGCAAGGTCGCCCAGACCTCCGTCCTTGCAGACGACGCCGATGTCGGGCTTGGCCCCGCACCCATCCGACGTGGAGCAAGGCGTGGTGCTGGCGGGCGGCGCGCAGACCGTGCTCCATCCGCACGCCGCATTGTCCTCGCTCCCGCAAGCGTTTCCCTTGAACGTGGTCCCCGAGGGGCAGACATCCGCGCCCGGGGCCAAACCGCACTCGCTCGCGTCGCACCCGCGATAGCTCACGGACGTGTCCTCGCTCCAGGCACACCCAGAGGCTTCCGCCTTGCAGCGAGGACTCTCGAGAGTGCTTGGTGCCTCGCCGCACTTCGACGAAGTGCATGGGGAAGTGAACTTCACCTCCCTTGCGCTGGGAGGCTGGGGCTGCGGATGGATTCCGACTTTCGGGTCCGCCGAGCCCGCCGGCGTACCCTGACACGCGACCACGACGCTGAGAAAGCAGATGGCAGAGCTGACACCGGGGCGCATGATCGTTGGCTAAGCACTATCCGGACCAATGATAAAGCGCCGCGAAAGTGACGAGACAGCCCGTCAACTGTCTCACATATGACTCACTTGTGGATCACAGGTCTCAGCATGATACAGTCCAGGCACCATGAAGCCGGGGACTCGCCTCGCGAACCGTTACCTGGTGAAGGCGGCCCTGGGAGCTGGAGGGTTCGCTACGGCCCTGCGCGTACGGGACCTCGTGTGCGGAGCCGACGTCGCCCTGAAAATCGTGGGCGCCCCCCAGGATTCGGACACGGTGTCGACCGACGCACTCCTCCGCCAGGAGTTCCTGGCGCTGCGAGGCGCCAGCCATCCGCGCCTCGCCCGCGTTCACGACTTTGGATACTGCCGAGACGAGCGCGGTAAGGCGCGCGCCTTCTACACCTCGACGCTCGTCCACGGGGTGAGCCTTGCGCGTTTTGCCGAAGGCCGGACGTGGAGCGACCTCGTTCTTCCTGTCGGCGATGTCCTCTCCGCGCTGGCCTCGCTTCACAGGCGTGGTGTCCTCCACGGCGACGTTCACACGGGTAACGTGCTCGTCGACGCGAGTGGTCGCGCCGTGGTCATCGATCTGAGTTGCTGTCGTCCGCTCTCGGAGACTCGCGCCCTCGAAATCTCGGGGACGCCCGCCTTCCTCGCGCCAGAGCTCCTTCGTGGCGTCGTCCACCGCACGGCAGATCTCTATTCGCTGGGTACCACCATCCGGTCGCTCGGCGTCGTTCTCCCCGAGGCCGTCGCTCGAGCCGTCGCGCGTCTTCTGTCCCCTCGCCCCGAGGACCGACCGCAGAGCGCAGAGGAGGCAGCCGAAATCCTGGGCGTACCGTGGCATCGCTCTCCGGGGTCGGACCTCCTCGGAGGCGCTCTCGTCGGTCGCGATGACGCGTGTGCGCGTGGACGAGCGACCGTTGACGCGACCGCCCGGGGCGTCGACGGTCCTCGCGTCGTCGCTATCCGGGGTGACGACGGCGTGGGGCGAACGCGCTTTCTGGAAGAGCTCAAGGTCGAAGCACAGCTGCAAATGGAAGCGCTGCTCGTGCAGGGTAGCCGCCCAGGCGCAATAGGCACGCTCCTCGCGCTGGCGGTCGGCGAGGACATCGACCTCGCCAGCTCGGCGGCTGTCGTTCGCGCTGTGGAGCGGATCGCCGCGCGCCGCGATCCCATCGCGCTCCTCATCGACGACGCGCACGCACTTGGGCCTGCCGATCGGGCTCGGCTGGCGGTGCTCCTCAGGACGGCGCCGCGTGGAGGAAAGCTCGTCGTCGTCGTCGCGTCACGCGACGCGATCGAGGGTGATGCCCGTGTCGATATCGCGCTCGCGCCGCTCGATGAGCGGCAGGTGCGAGCCTGGCTTGGCGCGGAGATTCCTGCAGGCGCGCTGGGACAGATCATGCGCGTCACGGGCGGTTACCCCAGGGAGCTCGCGGCGCTGCTCACACAAATCGACGGGGCCGCGTGGGACTCGCGGGCGCTCCTCCACGCCTTTGACCCCGCGGGAACCGGCCGGAGACGTGTGGACCTCGGCGGCCTCAGCGATGAGGCTCTCAACGTGCTCGCCGCCGTTGTTGCCGGGGGTTCGTTCGACGTGGCTTCCACTTCGGCGTTGGGTGTCGACGAGCTTCTTCGGCGGGGGCTCGTCGTGCACGATCCAGACGGGCTACGCCTGCTCCGTCGCGCGGACGCGACGGGCATCGCGATCGAGCTCGGAGAGGGCGCGATGCGATTGGCCCATCGCGCGCTCGCCGCCAAGGCGCTCGAGGCGCTCGAGACCGACCCTCGTCGTGACGATGTTCGAGCAACGTGGATCGTGCACCTCGCGGCGCTCGACCCAAGCGCCGCAGCGCACGCGCTCGCCGCTGCGCCCGCTTACTCATCAGCGATCGCGCTCCGCCCAGCCGTGGATGCGGTCGTCTCGGTCGCAGACGATCCGGGCGTCGTGCTCCAGTGCGCTCGCATCTACGTCGAAGCGGGCGAGCCATCTCGTTCGCTCGCGCTGGTCGCGCGTGCCATGGCGCGGCGTCCGCCGCGCGATGACCGGCTCGTGCTGCGGCAGCTCGCAGGCCAGTGTTATGCCCAGATGGGAGACAGTCGTCGCGCCGTCGCCATCCTTCGTCGCCTCCTGCCCTCCGTGACCGGTCGCGCCGATCATGCGCTGGTGGCCGCAGCCCTCTCGCTCGCGCTGCTCAAGAGAAGCGCAGACGCCGACGCCATCGAGGTGGTCCGTCGAGCTCTCGAGCCCGGGCTGGCGCTCGAAATGGACGCCTCTGTTCGCCTCGATCTCGTGCTCAACGCCACCTTCGCGACGAGCCGCGTCGGATCCACGGCGGAGGCCCGTGGCTTCCTCGACCTCGCGCGCGACATTGCCCACCGAGCTTCGCCGCGAGGTCGCCTTCGGCTTGCAAGCGCGACTGCGTTCGTCGAGTACGGCGCCGGCGAGACGAGCGCAGCGGTTCGTGCCTACAAGGAGGCACTCGATCTCGCGACGGAGCACGGCCTCGACGACCTCGTGCCGTCAGCCGCCTTGAACTATGGCACAGCGTGTCACGAGCAGGGCGACTTCGGCCTGGCGCTCGATGCCTATGCCCGAGGACGGCGACTCGCCGTGGCGCTTGGCATGCCGACGACGGAGGTGACGCTCTCGTTCAATCTCGCCAAGATCTACGCGGACATCGGGAGCCACGACCGTGCCGCACGGCACGCCGAAGCGGCGCGGCAGGACGCACTCCGCGAAGAGATGCCGCTGCTCGCGGCGGGCGCCTCGGCGATCCTCGCCGAGATCGCGACCGCCGCGGGCGAGCATGCTGCGAGCGCGCGTCACCTCGACGAGGCAGAGCGCCTGATTGCTGGGGCGGGCGCTCGGGAGAAGGTCGACCTCGCCATCCAGCGCGCAAGGGCCCAGGTTGCTGCGGGCGACTTCGCGGGCGCCGACCGAGTCCTCGGTGCGTGCGCGGCCGCGATGCGCACGCTATCGACGCCCGATGCGGAGGCGGCGTGGCTTGGGGCGCGAGCGGCGGTCGCCGTCGCGGAAGGACGAGCTGCCGAAGCGACGCTCGACCTCGAGCGCGCGATACGCCTCGCCGAGGGGTGCGGTCAACGCGGGCTCCTCGCGGACCTCGAGGCTGGCATGGCCGACGCTTACGCGGCGATAGGCAGTACGTTTCTCGCCGAGCGTCATAACGGACGCGCGCGCGAGCTCTGGGAAAGAGCGCTGGCGATGCTGCCATCCGACCTGCGCGAGGACTTCCGCCGTCACCCACGCCGCGCGAGGACGTTCGCGCAGCAGAGCGCGCCGACGCCCACCGTCGAAACTCCCCTCGAAATACGACGAATTCTCGAGATCAACCGTCGTCTCAACTCGGCGACGACGACCCACGCGGTCCTCGAGGAGACCATGGACGCCGCGATCAGCCTGACCAATGCGGAGCGAGGGTTTCTCCTCGTCGGCACCCGTGGCGCGCGTGACGGCGTGGCGCACCTTCGCGTAGCGGTCGCTCGCAACTTCGATCGCGAGAACCTCCGACAAGGTCACCTCAAGTTCAGCCGGACCGTCGCCGAGCGCGTGGTGCGAACGGGTGAGCCGGTCGTGGCCGTAGACGCTGGGCTCGACTCGCGTTTCGCAAAGTCACGAAGCGTCCACGCGATGCGGCTCAAGTCGGTGCTGTGCGTGCCGATTCGGTCGCCCGACGGTATCCTCGGTGCGATCTATGTGGACCACCGACTCTCGGCCGGCGGATTTCGGCCGGAGCTCGTCGATCTCCTCTTCGGCCTGAGCGACCAAGCGGCCCTTGCCATCGTCAAGGCCAGCCTCGTCGAAGACCTCCGCTCGAAGACCCGAGAGCTGGAGGAACGCAACGCGGAGGTCGAGCGCCTCGCGCGCGAGCAGGCGCTGGAGATCACACGCCTCAAGAGCTCCGCCCTCGAGGAAGACGATCGAGCGAGCGGGACGGGCACACGCCGCTTCGACTACGGGGACATCGTCGCGACGAGCGCGCCGATGCGTCGGGTGCTCGGCGTTCTCGATCGCGTGATCGACGCTGACGTCACCATCCTGATCCGTGGAGAGAGCGGCACAGGTAAAGAGCGCGTCGCTCGAGCCATCCACAAGAACAGTTCACGCGCGAGCGGTCCTTTCGTTGCGATCAACTGTGGCGCACTCCCGGAGAGCCTCCTGGAGGCAGAGCTGTTCGGGTACCGGAAGGGCGCCTTCAGCGGGGCGACGCGCGACCATCCGGGCCTCTTCGTCTCGGCACGCGGTGGCAGCCTCTTTCTGGACGAGCTCGGTGAGATGCCCCTCTCGATGCAGGTCAAACTTCTGCGCGTGTTGCAAGAGCGCGAGGTACGACCGCTCGGCGCGAACGAGGCTGTCGCGACGGACGTGCGGCTCGTCTGCGCGACCAACCGTGTTCTCTCCGAGGAGGTTCGCGCCGGGCGTTTCCGCGAGGACCTTTTCTACCGCATCGCGGTGGTCGAGATCGAGCTGCCGCCGCTCCGGGATCGCATCGAGGACATTCTTCCACTCGCGCGATCCATCCTCAGGCGTCTCGCCACCGACCTCGGTCGGCCGGAGGCGACGCTCGACCGAACCGGCGAGCGCGCGCTCTTCTCACACGCCTTTCCGGGCAACGTACGCGAGCTCGAGAACGTCCTCACCAAGGGATTTCTGCTCGCAAGGACGAGCAGCCTTGGGGCGGCGGACCTCGAGCTTGGGGAAGCGACGGTCGCTCGCGGCGCGAACGTAGCGCTGCGCGCTCGCATTCAAGCGACCCTGGAAGAAACGGACTGGAATGTCGTCCTCGTCTCGCGGCTGCTCGGCATTCCTCGTGCCACGCTCTACCGGAAAATGCGCCGCTACGAGCTGACGCGGCCCGCCCGCCCAGGCTCGTAGCGTGTTCGCGACCGCGAGCTCATGCCACGCGATCAGGCAGACGAGCTGAAGAGCGCCTCGCCAGTCTGACCTTGGGCGAGGCTTCGTGCGGCCGCGCTAGAGCGCCGATCAT